>JASHQJ010000177.1 GCA_030037595.1 Candidatus Binataceae bacterium | reverse complement strand
GTGTCGGTTTCGTCGATCCACGACATGATGCGGCTCTTCGACAAGATTCCGCTCGATAAGGTCACCACCTCGATGACGGTGAACTGCTCGGCGTCGATCCTGCTCGCGATGTACCTGGTGGTAGCGGACAAGAATGGCGTCCCGTGGGCGAAAGTCGGCGGCACGATCCAGAACGATATGCTGAAGGAGTATATTGCGCAGAAGGAGTGGATTTGCCCGCCGCGCCCTGCCCTTCGAATCGTCACCGACATGATCGAGTTCTGCGCGCGCAAGGCGCCGCGCTGGCACGCGGTTTCGATTTCCGGCTACCACATCCGCGAAGCGGGCTCGACCGCGGTGCAGGAACTCGCCTTCACGATCGCGGACGGAATCTGTTACGTCGAGGAGGCGGTGAAGCGCGGCCTCGATGTCGATGAATTCGCGCCACGCCTTTCGTTCTTCTGGAACATCCACAATGATTTCCTCGAAGAGGTCGCGAAGCTCCGCGCGGCGCGCCGGATGTGGGCGACGATCATGAAGGAGCGCTTCGGCGCAAAAAATCCGCGCTCGCTGATGCTCCGCACACATGCGCAAACTGCAGGCGCTTCGCTCACCGCGCAGCAGCCGCTGAACAACGTCGTGCGCGTCGCGATCCAGGCACTGGCTGGCGTAATGGGTGGCGTCCAATCGCTCCACACCAATTCGATGGACGAGACGCTCGCGCTGCCAACCGAGCAGGCGGTGATGGTCGCGCTGCGCACGCAGCAGATAATCGCCGAGGAGACTGGAGTCACGAACACGATCGACCCGCTGGGCGGCAGCTACGCGGTCGAGGCGCTCACCGATCGCATGGAGCGCGAGGCATTCGACTATATCCGTCGCATCGACGAGCTCGGCGGCATGATCAAGGCGGTCGAGACAGGCTATCCACAGCGTGAGATCGCGGAAGCCGCGTTCCACTATCAGCGGCAACTCGAGAAGGACGTCAAGGTCGTGGTCGGCGTCAACAAGTACTCGGTGCCCGAGGAGATCCCGATCGAAACGTTGCGAATCGATCCGGCGATCGAGGAGAAGCAGGTGCAGCGCGTGCGCAAGATGAAACGCGATCGCGACTCTGCCGCGCACAAGAGCGCGCTCGCCCGCGTCGCGGCAGCCTGCCGCTCGGGAGAGAACCTGATGGATCCGATTTGTGACGCGGTACGCGCCGAGGCGACGGTCGGCGAAATCAGCGATATCTTCCGCAGCGAGTTCGGCGTGTACACCGATCCAGGCTGGCTATAAATGGCGGACAAACGACTCAGAATTATCGTGGCGAAACCGGGGCTCGACGGACACGACCGCGGCGCGAAGATTATCGCGCGCGCGCTGCGCGATGGCGGCTTCGAGGTGATCTACACGGGGCTGCATCAGACGCCCGAGATGATTGCCGAGGCTGCCGTGCAGGAAGACGCCGACGCGGTCGGGCTCAGTGTGCTCTCGGGCGCGCACATGACGTTGTTCCCCGAGGTCATGCGTCAGCTCAAGGAGCGCGGCGCCGGCGATGTGGTCGTGTTCGGCGGCGGCATCATTCCCGACGACGACGCCGTGAAGCTCCGCGATCAAGGCGTCAAACAGATTTTCACTCCCGGCGCATCCACCGAAGACATCGTGAAGTGGGTGCGCGAGAACGTGCAGCCGCGCCAGTAGAATGGATTTCGAACTCAGCGAAGAGCAGCGACGCATCCGCGAGACGCTCACCGAATTCGCCGAGCGCGAGATCAAGCCGCACTCGACGAAGTGGGACAAAGAAGAGATTTTCCCGCGCCACGTGATCGAGCAGCTCGGCGCGCTGGGCTTCCTCGGGGTCTCGTTCCCCGAGAAATTCGGCGGCGGCGGCGCTGACACACTTTCGCAGGTACTCGTCGTTGAGGGACTCTCGCGGTACGACGCATCGGTCGGACTCACCGCCGCGGCGCACATGTCGCTCTCGAGTGGACACATCAACGCTTTCGCCAGCGACGAACATCGCGAGCACTACGTGCCTGACATGATCGCGGCCAAGAAGCTCGGCGCGTGGTGCCTCACCGAACCGAGCTCGGGCTCTGACGCGGCTGCGATGCGTACCAAGGCGGTGCGCGGCGGCGACAACTACACGATCAACGGATCGAAGATGTTCATCACCAACGGCAGCGTCGGCGACGTGTACGTCGTGATGGCGATAACCGACGAATCGCGCGGCCGCGACGGCGTGTCGGCGTTCATCGTCGATCGCGCGACGGCGGGACTCTCCAACGGCCGCAGAATCGAGAAGCTCGGCCTTCGCGCATCCGATACGGCCGAAGTGATTTTCGAGAACGTGACCGTGCCAGCGCGAAATCTGATTGGCGAAATCGGCGCTGGCTATCGGCAGACGTTGAAAGTCCTCGAGGGCGGACGAATCGGGATCGCGGGCTTCGCAATGGGAATCGCGCGCGGCGCGATGGAAGAAGCACGTGCCTACGCGCTCGAGCGCGGCCAGTTCAATCAGAAGATCGCCGACTTCCAGGCGATCCAGTGGATGTTCGCCGATATGGCGACGCGAATCGACGCGTCGTGGATGCTGATTTGCCGGGCGGCGTCGCTCAAGGACGCCGGCAAGCCTTACGCGCGCGAAGCCGCGATGGCGAAACTGTTCGCCTCGGAAACCGCGATGTGGGCGACGACCAAGGCTGTGCAAATCCACGGCGGGTACGGCTACGTCACCGACTTCCCCGTCGAGCGCTATATGCGCGACGCGAAGCTTTCCGAGATCGGCGAGGGCACAAGCGAAGTCCAGCGCATGATCATCGCGAAGAGCCTGCTCAAGGACGGCTACCTGCCCGCGTAGCCTCAGCGAGTTCAGATTTTGCGCGCGGGGCGGAGCGAGGTCTTCTCGCCCGTGCTGCCGCGATTCACTCCGACTTGCGGCAACTCAGCTTCACGCCCCGCTCCGAGTCTCCGCCAGATATCCGGCCCGGCGGCGGTCAAGCCACCATCCACGACGAGCGCCTCGCCCGTGACGAACATCGAATCGTCGCTCGCGAGGAACAGCGCCGCGCCCGCGATGTGTTCGGGCTTGCCGTGTTCGGGCCAAGGCTGCATCTGCTCCATCCGCTTTGCGGCGGCCGCAGGGTCGCCGCGATCGGTGAGGGGAGTCAGCACGCCGCCGGGGCAAATTGCGTTGACGCGGATCCGATCGGCGGCAAGCTGTAGGGCGGCACCCTTGGTAAGATTGATTACCGCCGCCTTGGCCGCAGAATAAACGAGTGGTCCACCACCGCCGCTGAGCCCAGCAATCGACGCAGTGTTGATGATGGAACCGCCGCGGCCGAATCGCTTCATAGCCCGGGCGCCATGCTTGATGCCGAGGAAGACACCCTTGGCAAGAACGTCGAAGGTGTAGTCCCACTCCCCTACTTCAACATCCCAGATTGGGCCGAGCGCACCTCCCACACCAGCGTTGTTGAACACGACGTCGAGATGCCCGTATTGCGAAACCGCAAGCTCGATCATCGCGGCGATGTCGGCTTCCTTGGCTACGTCCGTTCGAATGAACCGGACCTGCTCGCGAAATCCACGCTCGGCCGCGATTGCGAGCGTCTGCTTGCCGGTATCCTCGTTGTAATCGGCGACGACCACTGACGCGCCTTCGTCGAGGAAGCGCATCGTAGTTGCGCGGCCCATGCCGCTCGCGCCGCCGGTGATAACTGCAACTTTGTCCTTCAATCTCATCGGATCGCCCTCGCTACTTCTGTCGCGGCGTCATGTTCTCGAGGATGTCGAACTTGCCGGCGAAATCCTCGAGCTCAACTTCGGTCGTTTCGAGGATACTCGCGGTCTGACGCCAGTGACCGATGATAATCAGAAGTTCGATGATCATGCCTGGCGTGAGATGTTTCTTCAGAGCCTCCAGCGTTTCGCGGCTCGCCTTCACGTTCGCGTTGACTTCATCGGTGAACTGCAACACGAGGCCTTCGACCGCGCTGAAGCATTTCGCGCCCTGCCAGCTCTCGATCGCCGCGATCTGTTCCTCGCTCACTCCGACGTGCTTGGCCGCCGGCACGTGCTGTGTCCATTCATAGACCGAATGGCAATCCTTGGCCGTGCGCAGGATCGCAATCTCGCGCAGCCTTGGATCGATATCGATTTGCGTGAAGAGCGCGTTGCTCAGGCGGCTGCGGACGAGAAATATCTTCTGCGCGTTGGCGGTCATCCGTTGAACGTTCAGAACGACCGGCCGCGAGAGTGCCTTGAGTACGTCGGGCGACGCGTCTTTGTTTTCGAGATACGGC
This sequence comes from Candidatus Binataceae bacterium, assembly GCA_030037595.1. GTDB lineage: Bacteria > Desulfobacterota > Binatia > Binatales > Binataceae > JASHPB01. The sequence continues at coordinate 7,392 of JASHQJ010000177.1, read as the reverse complement.
AACAAAGCCATTTGCGGATTCCTCCACGGCGGGATCGTTCGAAAAGCCGCCGAGATGTGAGGAGCGGTGGTTGAAATCGCGCAGCGGCGGCTAATTCCGCCACCTCGCGGGCTATTACTCCGAAAAGTCGCGATTCCAGCGCGAGCAGCAGCGCTGCCTAGTTGCCGAAGTCCCAGCTCTCGCCGTTGTGATAGCGGGCGAGAATGTTCTTCGCGATCAGGATCTTGTGCACCTCGTCGGGGCCGTCCGCGATCCTGAGTGTCCGCGCTCCGGTAAACATGCCGGCGAGCGGCAGGTCGCCCGAGACGCCCGCGGCGCCCCACACCTGGATTGCACGGTCGACGACGCGTTCATATGCGGCCGGCACAAAAATCTTGATCGCCGAGATGTCTGTGCGCGGATCGCCTCCGTCTTCCATTTTCTCCGCGCAGTGGATCGTCATCAGGCGCGCGGACTGGATATCGATATACGAATCTGCGATGAAGCCCTGGATGAATTGCTTGGTCTCGAGCTTGCCGCCGTGCACTTCGCGCATCGTGGCTCGCTCAACCATCAGGTCGAACGCCCGCCACATCTGCCCGATCGAATTCATGCAGTGATAGACGCGCCCGGCGCCCAGCCGGTCCTGAGCCGCCTGATGGCCCGAGCCGGCGCGCCCGAGAGCATTTGTGAGCGGCACGCGGACGTCGTCATAGACGATCTCGCAGTGGTCGCTCGGCCTTCCCCAGACTTCGACACCGCGCACGATTTTCAGGCCCGGCGTGTCCTTGGGGACGATTATCTGAGTCATGCGGCCGTTGTCCGCGCCGACGCCCTCGGTGCGGCACATCACGATCAGAAAGTCGGCGCGGAAGCCGTTTGAGGTAAACCACTTGTGACCGTTGATCACCCACTGGTCGCCTTCGCGCCGCGCCGTGGTTTTGATCGCGCGCGGATCGGAACCGGCCGAATCGGGCTCGGTCATCGAGAACCCGGACTCCATCTTGCCCTCGGTGAGTGGCACCAGCCACTTTTTCTTTTGCTCCTCGGTGCCGTACTTGAGCAGGATCTGCTGGTTGCCCGAATTCGGCGCGACCACGCCAAACAGAGATGCCGCGCCGACGCTGTAGGCGAGCACCTCGTTCATATACGCGTGCTCGAGGAAATTCAGACCTGACCCGCCGTACTCGGGCGGCAGATGAGGCGCCCAGAGGCCCGCTTGTTTCACCTTCTGCTTGATACCTTCGCGCAGTTCGCGCGCCGCGCGCCGATCTTCCTGAGTCGCGCCGTCGCGCCATCCCGCCCAGAGCTTTCGTTCGTTGGGCAAGATCTCCCGATTGACGATCTGCGCAGTCAGGTTGCGAATCTCGTTGATTCGCGGATCGAGCGTCGCGATGGGTTTCACGTTCATCTGCATATTGATGTCCTCTTATCGGGCCAGCGTACCCGCGACGCCATTAAACCACGGTTCGCGGATTTTGACAGCGGGGCGCGCTTGCCAATGCTCGCAACGGTTCACGCCTGACTGTTCTGGAGAAATTCGATCGTATTGCCGTCCGGATCGGCGACCATTGCGATGGTGACGCCGGGACGAAACTCCGTGACCGGCACTGTCGCACGGATACCCCTGGCCTCGAGCTGCTTCATCAGTCCGCGGATATCGGGGACCGAAATCGTGAAGTAGCGGTAGCCAAGCCCGCGCATCGGACCGCCCGGCGCAGGTTTCGCCTCGGGAGTCTTTTCGAGCTTGAGCAGCTTGATAATCGTCGTCCCGCACTTGAGGCGATACATCCGGCCGTTGGGGAGCGGCAGTTCGCCCTCCCATTCGAGGCCGAGCCCGTCGCGATAGAAGCCCAGCGCGGCTTTTTCGTCAGTGACGACAATTCCCAAATCGATCGAGTCTTTGCTTACCTGCACGATTTTCTGCTCCTGTACGAGGGTGCCTGTCACGCCGAGTTCTAGCAGATTCCGCCGCGGTTGCCATTCGCAAGACGAGCGCGCAACGACGGTCGAGGCGCATGGGGTTGGTTTCAAGTTGAAAACTCGCGCCACTCAAAAACGAAATGCGGGCGGAAGTCGACGATCGAAAAATCGCGGCCGGAACTTGTCCCGCAGATCGGCACAATTCGTGCGTTGTTGAGCATGGGCTCTCGCGATGCAACGCGAAGCCGCCATGTGGAGTGATATGCCGGCCTTTCTGCTACTTCTGATCGCGGTGCTGGTGGCGGTGGCTTTCTACCTCGACAGCGAGCCTTTGGATCATAAGGATCAGTCCGAGCACAAATTGCCTAGCAAGCAAACGGTCCACCAGCGTCGCTGATTCCTGACATCGACGCTCAATTCAAAATGAAATGCGACTTTGCATTCCTATGGAAAGACGACGCTCGTCTGCGGCGCAAAAGCCTTAAATCAAGCCGCATTGTTATCGGGCATGACTAATGCTGTATCTGCTGGCAGGAGGCATTAAACCAACCAAGTCTGTATGAAAAGAATCGAAGCGGTTATTCGGCGCTCTGCTCTGGACGACTTCCAACGATGCGCCAAAGAGCTCGGCATCTTTGGCTTTGACTTATCCGAAGAACAATCACGCCACTGCGGTCATCAGCGCCGCGAGGCTCGCGCCCAGGTAAAGCCTGTCAGCGCCTCCAAGCTGAAAGTCGATTTCGCGATACTCGACGAGCAAATCAACCCCACCATTCACGCAGTTCTCGAATCCGTCCATCCCGAAAGCATCGCCATCTTCAAGCTCGATAGAGTTCCCCCGCCTCCTGCTGCGGGTCTGCTGGCGAATCGCGCTTAAACTTTAAACCTCGATCCTTGCAGCAATGGCTGCGACGTGCTTGCCTGTTTCGCGTCGCGGCCGAATATGCCGCGCGCACTGGAAACTCGAAGTTAGCCTGCGATGGACGAATTTCGGGAGATTCTCGTCGTTTCGCTGCTCGGCCTGCTAACCACATCGTCGTCGATGGTCGGCGCCGCGCTGGGATTGTACGTTCCTATTTCAAAGCGGATGCTGGCCTGCGTGCTGGCATTCGCAGCGGGAGCGCTGATCAGCGCGCTCGCGATCGAACTCGCCTTCGAAGGCGCGGAAGAGTTGCACCGCCAGGGCTTCGACGCGAATGCCGCGCTTGCGTTTATCGGCTCGGGCTTCGCACTCGGCTCCATCATTTATTACGCAACCGCCTTGTTCCTCGATCAGAAAGGCGCGGCGATCCGCTATCCGACACGCTTTCGCGAGTATGCGCTGGGACGCAAACAGAAGGACGCCCAGGAAACGATCAAACTGCTGTCGAAGTGCAATCTGCTGCGGCATCTGCCGCCGGAAGAAGTCGAACGGATCCTGCCCTTCGTCCGCGCGCGTGATCTCCAGAGCGGCGAAGTGCTGTTTCGCGCAGGCGACGTGGGTGACGCCTTGTATATCGTCGCCAAAGGCAAGGTTGACGTGTTGTCAGCCGGCGTCGCGGAAGCAACCGGAGGCGAGACCACCTCAACCAAGCTTGCGGAGCTAGGCGAAGGACAAGCCTTCGGCGAGATGGCATTGCTAAGCGGCGAGCCGCGCACTGCCACGATCCAGGCATCTGAACCAACCGAATTGCTGGAAATCAGCCGCGAGGATTTCGAACAACTGGTCGCTAACGATCATCAATTGGCTACCGCCGTGCAGAGCCTGAGTCATGAGCGGGCGATCAGGAATTTGAGCTCCGGTGATCGTAACCCCGCCCGCTGGGCCCGAATCGCCACCAGGAACATGGAGCACCTTACGCGGCGCGAGTCGGAAAAGCTGCTGGCGGAAGCGGGAACCGGCGCCGGGATGGCGATCGTCCTAGGCAATATCCTCGACACGATTCCCGGATGCCTCGTGATCGGCGCCAAGTTCGCCGGGTTCGAGACGCTTTCGATCACGCTCATCCTCGGCATGTTCATCGGCGGAATTCCCGAAGCCGCGGCTAGTGCCACGATGCTGAAGCGCGCGGGCTACTCGCCTCTAGGCATCTATGCGCTGTGGTCGAGCGTACTGCTCGCGGGAATCGTCGCGGCTGCGCTCGGCAAGATTTTTATCGGCTCAGGCTCGCATGTAGCGGTTTTCTTCCAGGCGCTCGCGGGCGGCGCGGTGCTCGCGCTGGTCGCGCATGCGATGATCCCCGAAGCGATCCACGAGGGCGGTTCGCTGATCGTGCTGCCTACCGTGGCAGGCTTTATCTTCGCGTTGTGGCTCGCACTGGCGCAGGCTCTAGTCTGATAGCGCGCGTTCGCCGATTGACTCCGAACACATTGCTCGGTAGCCGAGATCGAGGATGCGCCGAGCGAAGTCCAGATTCTCAGGGCTGGTTGGTGTTGACGGTTGCCGTTGCGATTGCGGCAGTCGCGATCTCGCTCGCGACGATCGACTCGAGTCCTCGAGCTCTCACCGTCACAGGCAATGACTTTGTCGATGTCGAAGCGCCGACGCGCCCGGGTGCGGTCCAGTTCTTCTCCTGGCAGGACAAGTCCGGCAGTCGAATCAGGTTTCTACTCGCGCGCACCGAAGACGGAGTCGTCAAGAGCGCGCTAGATGCATGCTCGCGATGCTTCAATCGACAGGGATATTACAGCTCGAATACCTGGTCTGCCGGCTCTGCGGTACTCGCCATCGGGTAGGAGAGAGCAGGGGAATGGCATCCTGCGGGGCCATCAATCTCCCGGCCCGCGTCAATGGCGCGAGGGCAAGAATCAGGGCCAACGACCTTGAGAGCGCGCGCTCGATGTTCTAGCGCTGTCAACCGCATCCACATCGCAGTTTCGTCCGCGGGAGCGCGCCTGGCTCTGGCCGGCGTTGGTGTTGGCCCTGCTGATCGGCCAGCCTGCCGCCTTCCACCGGCATCACGTTCATCAGCGTCTCCGATCGGCCCACGCTGTTGCTTGATCTGTGCCATCCGCCGCAGACTGCCGTCGCAAGCACGATAGGTATCATCGCACGTGCCGCGCCGACTGACTTCCGGCCTCGCTTACTCGGGTTCACGTTGGCAATTCCTAAGAGAAGTTCCTTTCCCTGCCGCCCGTCCGATGCTCCCGAGAGTCCGCCACCTGAAACCCGGGCCTGAATAGCAAAAATCCATTTGGCCTTTGTCGAATGCGCGGCGAAAGAAGGCTTCGCTGCGCAACGCGAGTGGCCGAGCACGCGAATTTCGGCGCTCCGGCGATGGTGTGATCACGAGAAGGATCGGGACCGCGTTACTGATAGTGTTGTCTATCTGCTTTGCGCATCCGGCACACGCTCACGGCGTGGTCAGCGACTAGGTATTCCTGGAGCCTTTGCTAACCGAAGATCCAACTCCCGCGAACGAACTCGATATACTCCAACCGTCGTGGCTGAAGAGCAGCGGCGCGAATCAACATTCGATCGGCTCGGATATCGAAAAAGTTATCTATGTCGATGAGGATTACATGCCCCGTGTCAGCGTGGGCCGCGGCACGGCGTGGAACTATGTTGGACCCTACCATGGACCGCGACAGGATGGCTTTGATGATCTGACACTCTTTGGCAAATATGCTTTCTACTACTCACTCCAACACGAATTCCTAACGGCGATCTCGCTGCAGCGTCAGCTCCCAACCGAAAATGCGCCCGTCGAGGCACGGAGCCACACGAGCATCGGCCCCGTCCTTCTCTGGGAAAAGGCGCTGCGCGATTTGCCGGACTTGCCGATACTCAAATATTCGCGGCCTCTCGGCTTCAGAGCGACTTCGGCTATCTGCCGGCTCTCGGCGGGCACACCAGTCACGACATGTTTGCGATTGCGTGATCGAATACTCCCTGCCGTACCTGAGCAACAACGTGCAGGATATCGGGCTCAGGTGGCCGCTTCGAAACATGTTTTTGTTCAATGAGTTCAACTACAACCAGTTGATTACGGGACCATCGGGCCAGACCTTCCCGAATATCCTGGCGACCCCGGGCCTCGCCTACCTCAGCTACCATTTCGAAATCGCATTGGGTACTCAATTTGCGTTGAACAACGTGAGCCGTCCCGGCAATCATGCCGCGATCCTGGGTCTATTGGATATTTTCTACGACTCCATCTTTCCGAAGGCGGGTAACTAAACGCTCAACAGGGTACAGGAAAAATGACAACGCATCGCCTTATGCTCATTGCCTCGTTGGCGATCGGAGCGCTGCTCTGCTTGTCCAAGCCGTTGCTCGCGCATTCATTTCCCGCCAAGGAGCAACCGGCTGCGGGCCAGACACTTTCGTCCGCGCCTTCGGAGGTGTCGATCCGATACGACGCACCGATTGAGCATCTGTTCGCGAACCTGCAGGTGCTCGACGCAGCCGGCAACAACATGGCGGTCGGGCAACCTCGGGTCAGCTCGGATGGATACACGCTGTCAGTCAAGCTGAACGCGCTGAAGCCCGGCAGTTATACCGTCAAATGGTCGGTCGTGTGCATTGATACGCATCATACCCAGGGCTCCTACACATTCTCGTTGAGCGGAACCGGATCGTGATCGGACTCCGGCCATTAATCGAATGGCCGCTCGTTGCAGCGCTGGTAGGACTCTTCGGCACGGCGGCTTTCGTGCTGCTGGCCTCGGAAGAGGGATCCTTTAATCTGCAGCAATCGGTGTCCCCGCTGCTACCGTGGTGGCGGATCGCGGCACTGGTCATTCTTGTCACCGCGTCCTGCATGATGCTCGACGTCACCGCCAGCATGGCGGGAGTAGATTGGAAAGGTGCCCTACCACTCTTTACCGAGGTCCTTACTGAGACGCACGCAGGCCACGTATGGCAGTGGTATCTGTCGGCGATGATAGCGCTGGTCATTTTCACGTTCTTACCGACGAGGCAATCAGTTCGGGTGCCGGCGATTTTAGGACTATCGGCGCTGGTCATTTTTCTCCAGGCTGAACTGAGTCACGCGACCGACAAAGGATCGTTGGCGGTGGTTGTGTATTTCCTTCACGCGGCAGCGGCCGGACTCTGGTTCGGCGCGCTACTCGCGTTCTGGATCGTTCAACGCCGCGGCGCACCACCAAGCGAATGGGTTGCGCGCGCGGCGCTCAAGGTATCGAAATCAGCCGGCTGGACAGTAGCCATTTTGATACTGACTGGCATATACACTGCGTATCACGGACTCGGATTCGATCTTTATCATCTGCTCTACTCCGCATACGGGCGCACGTTGCTCGCGAAGGTTGCGGTCTTCAGCCTCGTGCTGCCGATCGGCGCTTACAACAGGTATCGGCTGATTCCCGAAATCAACGGTGCATCCGCGCAGAAATCGCTCGTGCGCAACGTCGGCATCGAGTCGCTGATCCTGGCGGTCGGCGTGCTCGGCTTGGCCGCAGTTCTCGCGAACACGCCACCCGCGCATGGTCATGTGATGCCGCCTGGCATGCAGATGCACATGTAGGCCGACGCGGCAATCACTAGTG
>JASHQJ010000176.1 GCA_030037595.1 Candidatus Binataceae bacterium | reverse complement strand
CACTAGTGCCACCGACCGTTGGCAAGCTCACCTCGCAGGATCGCTGATGGCAAGTTTGCTGAAGCGCCAAATCCATCCCAGGTTCTTGGACGACTCGGCATACAGCCCGATAAATCCGCCATCCTTTGGCGCGGGAACGTCAGTCAAAGATAGCGACGCGCCCCACGCTGTGACCTCCACCGCTTTAGTGCTTGCGGAAACACTGATCGTAATGGTCTGCGTCGCAAAGGGATCGGGTGTCGCGCCTTGTTTATCGGCTTTCAGGATCCGCTTCCCGCTCTTCCACTCGATTAAGGACACTTTGCCTGTGTTCGTAATAGCAGCGACGTAGTAGTCGGCAGCGTCCTGTCCCCAAAATACCAATCCAGCAGACTGGACCCCGTGCAGGGCGGGGGTCGGTGTCACATCTACCGAAGCATCGAAAGCGCGATAACGATACGTCAGGTTCGGGACCATTACTGACTTGCCATGTTCGGGAGTGAGGACGAGGTACCCGTCGCTCACACTCGTGTTTAGTCCGGGATTCCCCCACGACGCGCTCAAGCTAGCGAAGTCGTCTTTGAAGATTGGTTGGCCAGGTGCGGCTTTGGGCGCAAACGGAATCTTCGTGAAGTCCAACGTGCGAGCGGATGACGGGGCAGATGCCGCGCGAGACTGCTCCGAAGCCGCGATCGCGGTCGGCGGCAAAAGACAGCAACCGCTCATCAGGATGTATCCGACCAGCGCGCAACAAGCTCGATTCTTCACGGCGGAAGATTCTGCCCAAATTCGATCCCAAATCGAAGCTCCACCTGTGTCTCCGGCTCTACACGGTGGACCTTACGCCAATCCGCGCAGCTCCTTCATCAATCAGCCACCAAGGTGGAAAACGTCGCAGGATGTCTTTAATTGGCGGTTATCAATGGCGACGCGAGTTGGAATAGGCACCAGAGCGTCCTATACTGCACCGGCGCGATATGAGTTCCCGTCGATTTACTGTTGGCCGGGCTCCGACCTGCGACATTCCGATTGCTGACGACTCAGTGAGCCGCGTCCATGCCGAGATCGTGATCATCGGCAAGGATCGGATGGTCGTCCGCGACCTCGGAAGCCAGAACGGTACTATTCTCCTGCGCCAGGGGCGCGAATTTCGCCTCGGCGAGGAAACCATCTACCTGAGCGACACGCTCCGCTTCGGCGAAGTCACCCTCGGCGCGCGCGAAGTGTTCGAGGCCCTGGGCCCGCAGGATCCGGCGGCATCTCCTGAGCCGCTGCCCGCTGCGCAACACCACGCAGGCGAAGGCGGCGCGGCGCTCGTACGATGCGAATGCGGCGCGGTGAAACCGCGCGGCCAGCGCTGCCCGGTATGCGGAGAATGAATCGCGCATCGAAAGGAAGGGTCGTGCGATGAGTCAGCCACAGCCAGCCGCCCCGTTGCATCCTGCCCCCGGCGGCGTCGTTCAACCGGCGGCGCAGGCGCCGCCAAAGCAGAAGAGTCCGCTCGAACAACTCTGGGATCTGCCCGACCGCCGTTCGGTAATGATGATTTCGCTGATCGCCGCCGTCGCGTTCATCATCCTGCTCACGATCATCTTCCCCAAGGACAGTCACGGCGCCGAAATTCTCACCGACCACAGCAAGTACTCGCACTTCCCCTACCCGTTCACGATTCAGAACCTCGAGCACATTCTGTTCTTCATCGGACTTGGCGAGTTGTTCGTGCGATGGCGCATCGCCACGCGTGAGCATGAGTTCGGTGAAATGCGTCTGCTGCCTGAGGATCAGGAAACGGTTCTTACCCAGGCCGACCTCGGCCCGATTCGCCGCCGGGTCGCGCACATGTTCGGCCGCGAGCACGGCTTCCTGCCCTACCTGATCGACGTCTCGATTCTGCAATTCCAGTCAGGCCGCTCGGTCGAGCAGGTGGTCGGCGTGATGAACTCGAGCCTCGAGTTGATCGAGCATCGTGTTGACCTGCGCTACGGCCTTATTCGCTACGTCGCGTGGCTCATCCCGACGGTAGGATTTATCGGCACGGTGGTGGGACTCGGTGGCTCGCTCGCGCTGGTGCCGGCGAACGGCAATATCTCGATCTATGAAATCGCGCAGGCGCTCTCGCTCGGCTTCAACTGCACGATGGTCGCGTTGATGGAGAGCGCGATCCTCGTCTTCGTGCTCTATCTCGCGCAGGAAAAGGAAGAGACCGCGATCAATCTCGCCGGCACCTACACGCTGCGCAACCTGATCAACCGGCTATACGAGGGGCCGAGGTGAAGCCGCGCAATCGCGAGGTTACGATCTTCAACATGTCGGTGCTCGATCTGCTGACGGGCGCCCTCGGCGCGTTCTGCTTCCTGACGCTCGCCCTCTTCCCTTACTACTTTAAAGCCACCGGAGCGTCGGCCGCCGTCAGCGCCGCGGACTCCGCGCAGGCGGCGAAAGCCGCCGCAGCGCTCAAGGCGGTCAACGTCAAGCTCAAGAGCGAGCTCGCCCAAGCCAAGGCCGGTGGCCGCGGGATGCCGCCGTTCGCGATGGCGCAGTTTGCCGCAGAGGATTCGAATGGCGACACGTGCGGTGGTTATCAAATCACCGACTATTCGGGTCCGGGCGGATCGGAGGCGATCAAACTGCTGCCGTTTGTCGTTGGGAGTAACGGCTTCAGCCAGCTCACGCAGGTTTTCATGGTCGCGCCGGGAACCTACACAATTAGCGGCAACGCCTACGGCAAAGGCGCCGACTGCCATCTCACCTTCAACAGTTTTCCCAATGCACCCATGGTTCCTCTGGCGTCGATGGCACCCTTCTCGGTAACGCTTCAAGTTACGGCCGATCAGCTGCAGTTCGCCGACGTATTGGGACAATGATCGCCATTCATCAGAGCGTGCCAGCGCCCCGTCTGAGCGTCCGATGAAGCCGCGCAACCGCGAAGTTAACATCTTCAACATGTCGGTACTTGATCTTCTGACCGGCGCGCTCGGCGCTTTCTGTTTTCTGACGCTCGCGCTCTTCCCCTATTACTTCAAAGCAAAGAATGCCTCCGCATCGACCTCCAAACCCAATGCCACGCCCTCGAACGCCGCCCAACTCGAAGCTCAGAACGCGAGTCTCAAGAAACAGATCGACGCTGAAAAAGCGTCGGGCCAGCAGATGCAACCATTCATAATGCTGCTGCTTACGGCAAATGATCAGAACAACGTAAGCTGCGCTTCGATCCGGCTCAAGTCCGCAACCGAGCCGCCCGGCGCGCCCCCCATTGGCTACAGAGTTCCGGATACGGCGTCCGATGGCTCGCCGCTCGACTACTACATCTTCGCGCTACAGGCAGGCGAGTATCACTTCACGGTGAACGTGATCTCCGCCAAGCCGAACTGCCCGGTCGAAATCTCGACGATCAATGCCACCTCACGCAACATAACCCATAATGTTTCACAGTCCGGGGATGTCGACTTCGATTTTGTCCTCACTGGCGATGATTTTCCGGCGAGTCTTTTCGATTGAAAGGTGAACGAGCGATGGCGATGACACGATGCACTCACGGGCACTTCTATGACGCCGCAAAGCACACCACATGCCCCTACTGCGGCGTCGGCGCCGATGCGATCGAAGGCAAGACGCGCCGCGTCCCGGACCGCGTGGGAGTCGCGGCGCCTGCTCCTGCAGCGGCCGCTGCAGATCCGGGAGTGACGCGGGCAGTATTCCGCGACGCCTCGACCGGCATCAGCCCGGTCGTTGGATGGCTGGTCTGCACCGAAGGACCCGATCGCGGCCGCGATTTCAGAATCCACGGCGAGAAGAACTTCATAGGCCGGAGTCCCGCCATGGATATTGCGATTACCGGCGACGAGGCTGTCTCACGCGAGAAGCACGCGTCGGTTGCCTTCGATCCGAAACGTCGCGCGTTCTGGATCCTGCCTGGCGAAGCTCAGGGTCTCGTCTATCTCAACGAACAGCTGGTCAACACGCCGACGCAGCTCAAGGCGCGCGACATAATCGAAGTCGGCAAAAGCAAGCTGATGTTCTGGCCGCTCTGTGACGACACCTTTCATTGGGATTGACGGCCTCGCCTGCGCACCTGGCAATGCGCAGGCCGTAGGCAAGCGCGACGACCAGCAGGATTCGTTCGGCTATTCGGATCCGGCGGACGCCGGTTTCATCGCGCATGGCGGTATGGTCGCGATCGTCGCCGACGGCATGGGAGGAATGGCGCACGGCGCCGACGCGAGCCGCATCGCGGTGCGCACCTTCCTCGATCAGTACGCACTCAAGACCCGCGACGAGCCGATTTCGCGGGCGCTCGGCCGCGCGCTCGAGGCAGCGGACCGAGCAGTCTTCGAGTTCGCGTCGTCGGTCGGCAAGGAGCGCGACGTCGGCTCGACGCTCATCGCGGCGACATTCGCGCAAGCGAGCCTTCGCTGGATATCCGTCGGCGACAGCGCGCTTTACATCCATCGCGACTCAAGCCTCACGCGTCTTAATCATCCGCATACGCTCGGCGCGCGGCTTGCCGAACTCGTCAAGCGTGGCGAGATGTCAGCGGAGGACGCCGCGATCGATCCCGACCGGGATGCACTCACGAGCTACGTCGGCGCCGGCGGAATTTCGCAGATCGATTTGCCGGCGGAATCAATTCCGCTCACGAGCGGCGACATTATCATTCTTTGCAGCGACGGACTGTATCGCGCGCTGCCGGAAGATGAGATCGCGCTTATCGTCGCCGCAGCTACTGACGGCCAGGTCGCCGCCGACGCGCTCCTCGCCAACGCGCTCGCGCGCGACTTGCCGCGCCAGGATAACGTTACGGTCCTCTGCATCCGCGTCGCAGAGGCATCGAGGTAGGACTCGCTTGGAACAAACCGCAACGCTTTGCATGGGATGTATGACCGATCGCGGGCAGGCAAACGCCTGCCCCACCTGCGGCTTCAACGAAAGCCAACCACCGGAACTTCCCTTCCAGCTTCCGATTCGGACTGTTCTCAACGAACAGTACCTAATCGGCCGCGCGCTCGGCGCCGGCGGTTTCGCGATCACATACCTCGGTTGGGATATCCGGCTCGCGCGGCGCGTCGCGATCAAGGAGTACATGCCAAGCGCCCTTGCCTCGCGCACCGCCGACAGCACGCAGGTCGTGCCGCACTCCGGCCCCTCGCGCGACGATTTCAACTACGGCCTCGAGCGCTTCCTCGACGAGGCGCGGATGGTCGCGCAATTCCAGGAGAACCCGGGCATCATCGCCGTCACCAACTTCTTCCCCGCCAACGGCACCGCCTACCTCGTGATGGAATATCTCGAGGGCACAACCTTAAAGGATTACTTGAAGGATCGCGGCGGCCGGATCCCGTTCGAGGAAGCGCTCGAAATCATGACGCCCGTGATGGACGCGCTCCGCGAGCTGCATCGCGTCAACTTGCTCCATCGCGACATCAGCCCCGATAACATCTACGTCACCACCAGCGGGCAGATTAAGCTGCTCGATTTCGGCGCCGCGCGGCAAGCGCTCCGCGATCGGAGCCAGCGATTGTCGGTCATCTTGAAGGTCGGCTACGCGCCCGAGGAGCAATATCGCAGCACCGGCAACCAGGGACCGTGGACCGACGTGTATGCGGTGGGCGCCACGCTCTACCATCTGATTACCGGCGCGATTCCGCCGCCCTCGATCGATCGTCTCGCCGAGGACACGATCCAACTGCCGAGAGCGCTCGGCTCGGATATCCCGCCGGCGGCCGAGCAGGCGCTGATGACGGCGCTCGCGGTACGCGCGAACAAGCGCTATCCGACCGTGCAGGATTTTCAGGCAGCCATCGGAATTCCCCACGTCGCGCCGCCGCAGCCTCCGCCAAGGCCGAGTCCTGCGGATTTTCTGAAGAGCCTGCCTTCGTGGGCGTTGCCGGCCGCGGGCGCAGGCTTGATCGCGATCGCATTCATCGGCGGCTTCCTGATCTTCCGCTCGAAACCGAAACGGCAGGAGGTCGCATATCAAGGCAATCAGCCTACCGTGGGGCAGGTTGCAGCTGCGGCCACTCCCGTCAACCCGTTCGCGCCGCCTAAGCCCGGCACGCTGCCAACCGCGGGGCCCGGCGTGTTCTATTATCCATACGCGCCGAACATGCCGATTCTGGCCGCACACGCCGGCGAGATCGCGCCGCTCAAGGATACGTGGCCGCTCACCGATCTCGACGTAATCGCGCAGAAGGCGTTGGTGCGCGCGCAAAAGTGGGCGACCGACGCGCAACTCGTCTCGATCGACGTCTCGCTGCAGCAAAACGGGATGGCGCTCTACGTGCAAACCGACGTTGGCACGATCCTCGTGAGGCTCGACTTCTACTCGCCGATGAAACAGCAGGCGATCATGATTACACCCAACGCGCCCAACAACCCCGGCTCGACCGACGGCGACATCTACAACATGGGGTTCGTCGATTGGGGCAGCAAGCTGCCGATCCCCGCGCACTTCGTGAGCCTCGCCGATGCAATACGCCAGGCGCACTTGATGGGTATGCAGGCACACATGATCAGCAGCGCGACGCTCGCGAACAACGGCCCAGGCACATCCCAGGGCGGTGTTGATATCTCCGGTCTCAAGTGGGTGATCATGCCGGCGTTCGGCGACGGCTTGTATGCGATCAACGCCGCGGTCCCCGCCGCGCAGGCGCAGAGCGGCAACTAGAACGGCTGAAGTCTTACTTCAAAGGTGACTGGAAGCTCCCGAGCGCGGGAAACGCGGCTCCTCCTGGTCCCATCCCAAGAACCTTAAATATTTGATAAGGAACGCCCTCCTTATCAGCAGAAAATGTGAAAGACTGACCTAGTTTTTTTCAGCGATCAACTTAGCTCAAGCTTACTTTCCTCAACTTCTGGACCGGATTCGCACCTTTTTTTAGCTGAAGGAGGAACCGTTCATGAGGCTAGCGTCGAAGTACTGAGGTCGTCTCCCTTTCATCCGTAGTAGTGATCCTCTCGATCTGTCTCGCCGGATGCGGTCCGACCAACGGCCTGCCGCCACTAACCGGAGAATATCTCTACGTCGCCAACAGTGACGGGATAATCTGGCAGTTTTCGATCAACACGACGACTGGAGCGCTGACGGCCCACCAGTTATACCCGGCGGCTCACCCTACGCATGCGGATCTTTTGTATCTAGCGATGCATCCGAACAACGAATTCCTCTATGTGGCGGATGAGGCTGGCGGCAACCTGCTTGGGTTCGATATTTGGAGACGGAGTTTTCTCAGGTTTGCTCGTCGGGGAGAACACCGACTCGCCGCTATCGGTGCCGTTCGTGCCAGTGATAACTCCCAACGGCGCCTTTCTTTACCCACTCTGATTTGCGGCTTCCGGCATGGGGCAAAGCTTGGCGGAATATTCGATAAACCTTGTGCCTGGAACGCCAAGCTGGCCGATACGAGCAAAACGGCGCTCTGACCTCGATTGGCAGCGTGAATTTGCAACCACCCGCTGCAAATGGGATCGCGATCGACGCCAGCGGCCGCTATGCCTACGTCGCAGACACCCCGAATGTGCTGGAGTATGCCGTTTAGACCGATGGCGCCTTATCCGCCAATGGGTCTTTCACGCCAACTACCAATACAAAGTTCTTCCCTCGGCCGCAGCGCCACGACGCGGCCAACATCGACGGCTGAGTGCGCTTACGCATTCGATGATGGCCTCCAGGTAGTTTGGGAGATGTCGATAGACACCACCAATGGCGGCCTCTCGCTGGTTGGAGACGTGCCGGTGAACGCATTTCTCGCTGAAATCAGAACGGATCCCAACCAGCAGGTTATCTAGTGACTTCCAGCGAGCCGGGCACCATTTCCGAGTTGACTCAAAAGTCAATATCGAAGGAGGGGTCGAATCCTTGTTCCATGGCGCTAGCTTCGCAGCTTTTTGTCGACGTCAACGGTTACGTCGATGTTACGGTTACGTCGATGTTGCAGTAGAACCTACCGGAAAATTTGCCTGCGCCACGGACGGCCAGCCACTTCCGGCGACCGCACCTGGTACCGTGCTTGAGCTCTCGATTGACCAGACGGCGGGCGCACATACTCCAATTACGAGAGTCAACGCCGAGACTCCGACGAATCTAAATAGTGGAGTGTACTTTCCTATAACTACGCACCAGGAGACGTGCGCCGACGTGTAGCGCGCTGTGAAGCTCCGGGTACTCACGACGCGGCGTGCATGCGCCACGACTCGTTACCCGCAGGCAAGCTGAATAGCGCCGCCGCGTTGCCACGCATGATCGCCTGCCGCTGCCGCTCTTCGAGATGAGCGGTTTGCTCGGCGATTATTTGTTGCGAGCGCGGCCAGGTCGAGTCCGTATGTGGGAAGTCGCTCGCCCAGAGCAGTTGCGTGTACGGCATCTGGTTCACCGAGTTGAACGCCGTCAGGTCGTCCTGGAAGGTCATCCAGACGTTGCGCTTGATGTACTCGCTGGGCAACTTCGAGAGCCCCTTTATCAAGCCATTCTCCGCGTTGAACTTCGCCGCGTGATCCATTCGATACATGTAGTGGGGCATCCAGCCGGCGTCGCTCTCAGCGCATACCATCTTCAACTTTGGATGCCGCTCGAAAACTCCCCCGAGCACCATCAGGCCGACCACGTCCTGCACGGCACGAATGATGCCGAGAAAACTGTTGAGCGGATGTCCCCGATGCGGCATCGCAAGGCTACCCTCGCGCGAGGTCAGGATATGAAAGCAGATCGGCAGCCCGAGGTCGGTCGCGCACTCCCATAACGCGTCGTAGTCGGGATGATCGTAGTCCTCGTGGATCGGATGCCCGGGCATCATCATGCCGACGAATCCCATCTCCTTGGCGCGCCGGAAGTCCTCGATTGCACTATCGACGCTGAGCACCGCCGTCTGCGCCAATCCGTAAACGCGCTCCGGCGCCTCGCTGCACATCGCCTGCAGCCATCGGTTGTAGGCCTTCATGCAGGCGTCTTTGTATTCGGCATCGCGATGCATGCAGAGGCCCATGCCGACGGACGCATAGATGATTTCCGCCGCAATTCCGTCCTTGTCCATGTAGGAAAGCCGCGCCCGGCCACCGTAGGCGCCGTCGCGAATGTCCTTGAACTTGATCGTCTTCGCGCGTTCGTTTCGCTCGCGAACACCGAACCCCGCCCCATCGATGAACCCAAGCGCGACCGGGCGCTTGAAGCCCGGCACGACGAACGCCTCGCTGCCGTCGGGCTGTTCGAGAATCCGCGGCGCGGTATCGCGAAACTTTGGATCGATGAAATCGACGTAGCAGTTCGGCGGCTCGCAAACATGACCGTCCGAGGAAATGATACCGGCAGGGATCATCTTGGCCCTCCTATTCGCGATCTTCTTCTCGCACGGAACGGTTGGGATTGGAAAGCGGCGTCGAACGGTCATTCGAGACCGTCGAACTCCCGCGTCAGAGTGTGCGAAGAAATCGGCAAAGGAGTCATCCCGACGGCATGAGAACAAGCAGCGCTCGCTTCTCTTCCGTCATCCCGCGTGAGCGTTGCGCGACGAGGGATCCGGGAGGCCCTGAAGGGGCCGGTACCAGTTAGTGCGCGGAGCGCTTTCCTTCCCTTTGAGGAAAGGGCGCTACGCGCCCGCTTTCCGGTACCGGCGGACGCGTCAAACGCGTCGCCTATCCGAGACCCCTCGACTTCGGCAACCTTCGCTCGGGGTGACAGAAGTAGGAAGCTCGCTCGATGAGATGACGAGCCGAGACTCGATTTCTTCACGGTCGCTCGGAATGACGACGTTGCGGTCGTCGACTTGGCAGTTCAATCTCTTCATGGTCTCCGCGTCCGGGGTACGAAATAACTGCGTCACTTTTTCGCCATGCGGGGTTGCGCCGATCGCGGCTCTGTCGTAGAGTAAGTGTCAATCTGACGCAAAGTGGTACGTGCACGATTGTCGGCCGCTTTGCCGGGGTATCCAGATGAACGCTGCCCAGGAATACGAACTCACCGGCCCCGCGCTCCGCGAAAAGCTTGCAGTGCTGGGACAGACCGACTACACGCTCGAAGCCTGCGAGCAGTACGCCGACACGATCGCCGAGATCAAACGCCTGAAGGCGGCGCGGCGCGCCGTGATTCTCGCGCACAACTACCAGCGCCCCGAGATTTTCGAGGTGGCAGACTTCGTTGGCGATTCACTCGAGCTCGCCCGCAACGCCCGCGATGTCAAGAATGCCGACGTCATCGTCTTTTGCGGCGTGCATTTCATGGCCGAGACCGCGAAGATCCTGAACCCCGAACGGATGGTGCTGCTGCCCGATCTTCGCGCCGGATGCACTCTCGCCGACAGCATCACCGGCGAGGCGCTGGCCGAGCGCAAGGCGGAGCTTAAGAAAGTCTATCGCGACCTTCGCGTTGTCTCCTACGTCAATTGCACCGCCGACGTGAAGGCCGAGTCCGACGCCTGCTGCACCTCGGCCAACGCGGTCAAGATCATCAACCGAATTGATTCCGACAACGTTCTCTTCGTCCCCGACCAGAACCTCGCCGCCTACGTGCAATCCGAAAGCACAAAGAACATCATTTCATGGGAAGGCAACTGCTACGTTCATCATCAGATAACGCCGGCTGAGGTAGACAAGGTCAAGCGCGCGATTCCCGGGATCAAGGTGCTGGTTCATCCGGAGTGCCGGCGCGACGTGCTCGAGCTGGCCGATGCCGTGCTTTCGACCAGCGCGATGGTCCGGTATGCGAAGGAAAGCGCGGCCGATAAATTCCTGGTGGTGACGGAATGCGGACTCTCCGACCGCCTGCTGATGGAGATACCGGAGAAGCACTTCTACAAGGCGTGCAAACTATGCCGCTTCATGAAGATGATCACGCTCGAGGGCGCGCTCGATTCGCTCCGCTACCTGCGTTACGAAATCGAGATGCCGGAAGAGGTGCGCGTGAAAGCCAAGCGCGCGCTCGAACGAATGCTCGAGCTGAGCGCCTGAGCGCGCGCACCGGCGGCGACTATTCCGCCGCCGGCGACACGAGCGGTCTCGCGCGGCCGATGGTCGCGGTCGATACCGTTCTCTTCGCGATCAAGGACGATCGGCTGAAAACCTATCTCGTCGAGCTGCGCGGCGGACCGGCGCGCGGCAAGTGGGCCTTCCCTGGCGGCCTAGTCCGGGCGGGCGAGATGCTCGATGACGCCGCGCGGCGCGAGCTGCGAGCTTCGACAGGTCTGGGCGACGCCTACCTCGAACAGCTCTTCACTTTTGGCGATCCGTCGCGCGATCCGCGCGCGCACGTCGTATCCGTCGCCTACATGGCGTTGATTTCGGATCCCGCCGCGGTCGGTCGGCCCTCGGAAAAATACGTCGGCGGCGAATGGTTCGAGGTTAACGAGCTGCCTCCCCTCGCCTACGATCACGCGCAGATGGCCGCCTACGCGCTTAAGCGGCTGAAGTCGAAGCTCGAATACACCAATATCGCCTACGCCCTGCTGCCCAAGGAATTCACGTTTGCGGAATTCGAGGAACTCTACGCGCTGATTCTGGGACGGCCGCTGGATCGGCGGAACTTCCGCCGGCGCGTGATGGCGATGGGATTGCTGCGCCTGCTGCCGCATACCCGCCGCGGACCGCATCGTCCAGCCGCTCTTTACTCATTTGCGCAGCAGAGTCTTAAGTTCATCCAGATGCTATAATGGCTGAACGGAGTCCCGCATGTTCAAGCGCTTG
>JASHQJ010000175.1 GCA_030037595.1 Candidatus Binataceae bacterium | reverse complement strand
AGTAGCGGATTCCCGCCTGCTCCGCCGCGTCGGCCCATCCATGATCGAACACGAACTCGCCCATACTGTGCGTCTTGAGATAGAGCGGGCAGGCGGCGAGCAGATTCTTGCGCGCGCGGTCGCGAATCAGGAGGTGATACGGCGCCCATCCGGTTTTGCGCACGGCGCATCCGGAGCGCTCCATCGCGTGCAACCAGTCCCATTCGACGAAGGGCGAATCGTCGGGCGCGAGCAACGCATCCCACGACTCGCGCACGACTTTTTCGATTCCCTCGGCGATTTCAACTTCGACTCGTTCGGCGGCGTCGTTCATCTGATGCGGTGCGGCCGGCTGCGCTCGGCCGCTCAACTCGTCGTGCGCGCCAAGCTTAACATGGTTGCGCAGGAGTGGAATGGCGGCCGCGAAGTCTGCTCCCTTCTCGTGCGCCGGATTTGCTATCCTTAATGAGGGCGGGAACAGCGAGTGAGCAGCTTGGAATACATCTATCGGCGAGTCGCGATTGCACGAATTGCTGGCGCCGGTGACGGCTCGGATGACGACACCGTAACCGAGCGCAAGACGCGCACCAAGGCGAAGACCGCCAAACCGCCGCTCTACAAAGTGATCCTGCTGAACGACGATTACACGCCGATGGAATTCGTGGTCGAGGTGCTGAAGGCCGTGTTTCACCGGCCGCACGCCGAGGCGACCCGGATCATGCTGCACGTGCATCAGAACGGGATGGGCGTTGCGGGCGTGTATCCGTTTGAGGTTGCCGAGACCAAAGTCCGCACGGTCGAGGAACTCGCGAAGCAGGCCGAGTATCCCCTCAAATGCACTATGGAAAAGGAATAACGGCGGCCAAAAAATGCCTCCATCGAATAACGTGATGATCAGCCGCGAGTTGCAGGTCACGCTGCAGCTCGCGATGACCGAGGCGGTGAATCGCCGCCACGAATACGTCTGCCTCGAGCATCTGCTCTACGCGATGCTCCACGACGTCACCACCAGCAACATCCTCAAGCACTGCGGCGCCGACCTCGAAGCGCTGAAGCGCAAGCTCGTGCACTACCTCGACGACCAGGTCGAGCGGCTGCCCAAGGGCGAGCAGGTTTCTCCCCACTATGCGCTCGGTGTGCAGCGCGCGCTGCAGCGCGCCGCGCTTCATGTGCAATCGTCGGGGCGCCAGGAAATCACGGGTGGCAACGTGCTGGTCGCGATGTTCCATGAATCCGAGGCGCCCGCGATTTTCTTCTTGCAGGAGCAGGGCATCACTCGTTTCGACGTGATCAACTTCATCTCGCACGGCGTGTCAAAGGCGGGTGACGATGAAGATATCGACGCGGGAGGAACCGAAGAGGAAGAGGGCGACCCTGAAGAGTCGCACGCCGACGGAGGCGAGGAGGGCGAGCGCAAGCTCTCGCCGTCGAAGGCGCTCAACACATACGCGATCAACCTCGCCAAGCGGGCCGCTGAGGGCAAGATCGATCCGCTCGTCGGGCGCAAGCGCGAACTCGAGCGCGCGATTCACGTACTGCTACGCCGCCGCAAGAACAATCCGGTCTTCGTGGGCGAGGCGGGAGTCGGCAAGACCGCGCTCGCTGAGGGCCTCGCGCTCGCGATTCACAAGGGCTCAGTGCCCGACGCGCTTAAGGGCGTCGAGATTTATGCGCTCGACATGGGCGCGCTGCTCGCGGGCACGCGCTTTCGGGGCGACTTCGAACAGCGCCTCAAAGCCGTGATCAAGGCAGTAGTCGGCGACTCGAAGAAGATTCTTTTTATCGACGAAATTCACACGATCGTCGGCGCGGGCTCAGCCTCGGGCAGCACGATGGACGCGTCGAACCTGCTGAAGCCGGCGCTTGCATCGGGTGACCTCCGATGTATCGGCTCGACGACCTACCAGGAGTACAAGCGCTCGTTCGATCGCGACAAGGCTCTCGCGCGCCGCTTCCAACGAATCGACGTGCTCGAGCCGTCGCAGGACGAGACGGTGCAGATCCTCGAGGGCATCAAGTCCTATTACGAGAAGCATCACAACGTTCGCTACACGTCGTCGGCGATCCGGCAAGCGGTCGAGCTTTCCGCGCGCTACATCAACGATCGTTTCCTGCCGGACAAGGCGATCGACGTGATGGACGAGGCTGGCGTCGCAGGGCATCTCCGCGGCAAGGGCTCGCCCGATCCGGTGAGTGTAGGCACGCGCGACGTCGAGCGCACGGTTGCGCGGATGGCGAAGATCCCGGAGCGCACCGTCTCGGCCGACGATCGCTCGCGGCTCCAGAACCTCGACGTGGAGCTGAAGCAGGCGGTCTTTGGCCAGGACGATGCGATCGACGCGGTCTCGCGCGCGATCAAGCTCTCGCGCTCGGGCTTGAGTCATCCTGACCAGCCTGTAGGCGCGTTCCTGTTCGCGGGACCGACGGGCGTTGGCAAGACCGAGGTCGCGCGCCAGCTCGCGAAGGTGATGGGTGTCGAGTTCCTCCGCTTCGACATGAGCGAATACATGGAGCGGCATACGGTCTCGCGTCTTATCGGCGCGCCCCCGGGCTACGTCGGATTCGACCAGGGCGGTCTGCTAACCGACGCAATCAACAAGACTCCCCACTGCGTGCTGTTGCTCGACGAGATCGAGAAGGCGCATCCCGATTTGTTCAACATCCTGCTCCAGGTGATGGATCACGCGACGCTCACCGACAACAACGGGCGCAAGGCGGATTTCCGCAACGTGATCCTCGTGATGACCACCAATGCCGGCGCGCAGGAACTGTCGCGCGCGATGATTGGCTTCCACGGCGGAGTAGGCTCGGGCAGTCCGAAGAGCGTGATCGAGAGGATGTTCTCGCCGGAGTTCCGCAACCGACTCTCGGCGATGATCGATTTCGCGCCGCTAAGTCCGCCCGTGATGGAGATGGTCGTCGACAAGTTCCTGCGCGAACTGCAGGAGCGGCTCGACAAGCAGAAGGTCAAGCTCGAAGTGACGGCGGCCGCGAAGAAGTGGCTTGCAGAGCATGGTCACGATCCGCGCTTCGGCGCGCGTCCGCTGGGACGGCTGATCGAGAACGAGATCGCACGCACGCTCGCCGATGAAGTCCTGTTCGGCAAACTGACCAAGGGCGGCACGGCGAAGGTCGATCTCGATGACGACAAGCTGAGCTTTGCCTACGAGCCGACCGCCTCAAAACAACCCGCCCCCGTGGCATAGAACCTAACCACAAAGGGCCGAAGCCCAGGCAGACCAAGTTCACGAAGGACTATCTTTGAGAACTTGGCGTCTTGGCGGTTATGCGTTGCCAGGACGAAGGTTGCCACCCTCACGCAGGAAACTATTCGCGCGAGCTAAGCGATGAATCCGCACTGCGATGGTTGAGCACCGGTGAGCCACTATGATCGCAAATCCTACCTCGATTCTAAGAAGAACACCGAGAGGCTTCTACTCACAATTACTACAAGTGTAGCCGCGTTAGATTACAGCGCGTATCTCGCACAGATGGCACTCGAAGATGACAATGCGCGCGCGGACGGCAGAGAAGTGTCCGGAGAGAGAATGAGTCTGGAAGAGCATACACAAAATCATCCCGGCCCTAATCTTCGTGCATTGCGTGCCGTCGCTCAAGAATTGCTGGAGATGCTTTTGTCGCGATTCGTTGACGACTTTCAAACCTACCTCCCTCGTCCGGATAATCAGAGAGGTAATTAGAAAGAAGCCTGAAACGATCAGGGACCGTCAGTACCAGCTTTCTGTTGGGGATCTGGTGACCGCCGGCTCTTTAGAAGATCTCGTCGAAGGATTGATCGAGAAGAAGGTGACGGATCTCTCCTATGGCGGTTTCGGTGCTTTACAGAAGTGGTGTAACGACTGAGAAATTCTATTTCTTGTTGAACCGAAGACCGAAGAGAAGTTGGCCGACGTGATCGCAACGCGCAACATCATTGCGCACAACGGCGGCTACGTGGATTCACGATATCTCAAGGCCGTTAGATCATCTCGTTTGAAGCTGGGAGAACGCCGTCGGCTCAACTCCGACGAGATAATCGAGCTTGAAAAGATCTTTAACAAGACGGCCGAGTTAAGCGATCGGGCAATAGCTGAGAAACTTCAGCTGGAACTTGTCGATATCTGAGCCCGAGCAAGAATCACCTGCGAACCGGCCAATAGAAAGCAACCCGCCGGCCCCGTGGCATGAGGCTAAACTCCGCCTGCTGACTGGATCACCGTCGGCCGGAGATCTGCGGCGGCGCCGATGTTCGGATGATCGATATTGTAGTGCAGACCGCGGGATTCCTTGCGCGCCATCGCCGAGCGCACGATCAGCTCCGCTACCACGACCAGGTTGCGCAGCTCGATCAGGTCGCTGTCGAGCAGGTGGTCCCAGTAGTAGCTGTGAATCTCCTCCTTCAGCAGCTCGATCCTGCTGAGCGCGCGCTCAAGGCGACGATCACTGCGCACGATGCCGACGTAGTTCCACATCAGGCGGCGGATCTCGTCCCAGCTCTGCGTAATCAGCACACGCTCCTCGCTGCGGATCGCGCGGCCCGGGTCCCATTCGGGAAATTCCGGCGGCCTGCCGTCGCCGCTCGCAATCACGCCGCGCGCCGATGCGAACGCACGCCGGCCCATCACCGCCGCCTCGAGCAGCGAGTTCGATGCGAGCCGATTCGCGCCATGCAGCCCAGTCATCGCAACTTCACCGGCCGCGTAGAGCCGCGGAATCGTGGTGCGCCCCTCGAGGTCGGTCCACACTCCACCACACATATAATGAGCCGCCGGCACCACCGGCATCGGGCCGGCCGTGATGTCGATCCCGTAGCTTAAGCATCGCTTGTAGATGTTCGGGAAGCGCTCTTTGATGTACTTCGCGTCGCGATGGCTGATGTCGAGGTAAACGAAATCGAGACCGTGCCGCTTCATCTCGGAGTCGATCGCGCGCGCCACCACGTCGCGCGGAGCGAGTTCAGCGTCCGGATGATAGTTCTTCATGAACGTGGCGCCGTCGGGCCGCCTCAGGATAGCGCCCTCGCCGCGGAGCGCCTCCGAAATGAGGAACGATTTCGCCGCTGGATGGAACAGACAAGTCGGATGAAACTGGTAGAACTCCAAGTTCGCGACGGCCGCGCCCGCCCTATAAGCCATCGCGACGCCGTCGCCCGAGGCGATGTCGGGGTTGGTCGTGTAGAGATAGACCTTGCCCGCGCCGCCCGTCGCAAGCATCGTGGCGCGCGCGAGAATCTTCTCAATGAGGTTGGTGTCGCGATCGAGTGCGTAGACGCCCCAGCATGAGCCGGGCCGACCCACGCTAGGCGATTCGATCAGCAGGTTCACCGCGACATGGTTCTCAAGGGTGCGGATATTCGGGCGCGCCGCCGCAGCCTCGGTCAGCGCGCGCATGATTTCGCGGCCGGTGAGATCCTGCGCGTGCAGGACGCGCCGATGGCTATGCCCGCCCTCGCGGCCGAGGTCGTATTCGACTTCGTGGTCGTCGGCGCCGTTGGCCTCGACGCGCGTAAAGCGCGTGCCGAGGCGAATCAGCTCGCGCACGGCGTCGGGGCCGGCGCACACAATAGTTTCGACCGCGGCGCGATCGCATAATCCCGCGCCCGCGCGCAGCGTGTCCTCGATATGCGACTCGAACGAATCGTCCACGCTCCAGACGCTCGCGATTCCGCCCTGCGCGTAGTTGGTGTTGGCCTCGCGGCTGCCGGCCTTGGTCAGCACGGTGACGGTGCCGACTTCGGAAGCGGCAAGCGCGAAGGCGAGGCCGGCGATTCCGCCGCCAATCACGAGGAAGTCGCTGTTCAGTGGTGATCGATGTTTCATCAGACGAGCCTCGTATCTTTGCGTCAATTTGACACTTAGTCCCGTTGCTGAGTGCAGTCAAGGCTCGGCGCGGGCCTTGATTGCCACCTCCAGCCGATTGCCTTATCCTCGATCCGAAGCCTATTCAGCGCCGGGAAGGGAGTGTTCGTGGCATTTTCCGCGCCCAATCTGATTACGTTTGCCCGTATTGCGACGGCGCCGATTCTGCTTTGGCTGCTGACCTACACGTCGCCGGCGGCGTCGTGGGCGGCGGCCGCGATCTTCTTCGTCGCCACGGTGAGCGACTATTTCGACGGTTACCTCGCTCGGAGCTACGACTCCGTCACCACGCTTGGCAAGTTCCTCGACCCGATGGCCGACAAGCTGGTGGTGCTGACGGCGCTAATCATGCTCTGCGGTATGTCGCGGACACCGCACGTGCCAGGATGGATCGTCGCGGTGCTGGTGGCGCGCGAGATCGCGGTGACGGGGCTTCGCGCGGTCGCGGCGGCCGAGGGCATGATCGTGGCGGCCGAGGAGCTCGGCAAATACAAGATGGCGTTACAAGCGATCGCGGTGCAGGGGCTGCTGATCCACTACACGTATTTTCATATCGACTTTTTCGCCGGCGGGATGTTCGTGCTCTATGTCGCGACGGCGCTCAGCGTATGGTCGGGCGTGGACTATTTCGTGAAGGTGTTGCTCGCGCTCAAGTCGCCATTCACGTCAGCGAGCGGCGGCCAGCGGGCGGCGATTTGACAAGCTTATCCACGCCCGATAAATGATTGAGTCCACCTCGAGGCGACGAGCGGGTGTAGCTCAGTTGGTAGAGCGCGTGCTTGCCAAGCAGTTTCAGGCTACGCCTGAAACGGAAAAACCCCCGCAAACCCAGGAGGTTCCTTCCGCGCAATCAGCGCGGTTTCCCCGCCCAACTGACACCAAAACTGACACCAGAAGCGACTCCGAATGAGATGCGCGGAACTGTGCCGCGCGCGTGACGACGACTCAAACAATCCCCGGCGATGCCCGCGACCAGAACCCTGGGCAGCCCCCCACAGGCGGGTGTGCGCAAACGGCTGAGGGTCACTTCCAAAGCACAGCAGTTCTGAAAGAACTGAAATCACGATTAGCTATTCACAGTGAGAGCATTGCCTCGCGAGTAGATACGCGAGGGCGACCGTCGATGAATTCGCGCCATGCAGCCGCGCTCGCGCTCGTAAGTTGGTGCCTCTTGGTGCCGCCGATTATCCGCGACTCTGGCAACCAGCCGCGCGTTCAGCCAACCGCGCCTCTGAACGAGTGGCGAGTCTACGCCACGTTTGAATCGCGCGGGCAGTGCGAAAAGCTCAAGGACAAAATCCAAGAGGGAGAGCGCGGACTTCCTTCGAGCGAAAAGAACGCCGACCTGAAACGCGAGGCTGCGGCCAGTCTTCTGTGTGTCGCAACCGATGACCCGCGACTCAAAGGGAACTAAAGAGTGGTGACGATGGAGGCGATTCCTGGCCAGACTTTCAAATTTCGAGTTCGGATTTACGAGTTTCTAAAGCACTCGTCTCCTTCATCACCAGTCTGACCGCGAACAAAGATTCCACGCGCGAAAGCACCGCAAGTTTCTCGTTGTACCGCCCCCAGGGTAGCCCCACAGGGGGGTGTGCGATTTCGCGTGAAGGCCACTTGCAAAGCGCACCACTTCAAAATGAAATGCTATCGCGATTAGCTCGCATCCTTCCCGGGGGATTTTCAAATCCGATAACAACACCACATCGTAGCAACGGCCGGGCGATGGTCGGCCCCTGATACTCGTCGTTGGTCATGGAAGGGTACATAGGGCGGTGAAACCAGAGAGCTGGACCTGGGTAATCTTACCGTCTGTACCTATTGAAACCGCTGAATCAAAGAATACGCTTCGGTTGGGTGTGTCTCGCGGACAATACTTGTTTGAATTGGAGCAGCGAAGATTTACGAAAATGTGTTTCCCCACTCCGCTCGGAAGCTCCGAGGTCTTTACGTCGTTTTCCAAAGAAACGTCGTGTGTTCCGAAGCAATTGCCCCATGTCGGGTCCGTCAAGAGTGTCACGTCGGTGTGCAGACCCACGTGTATGTGCACCTTGTCACCATCTATCGTTACTTTCGCTTGCGCAGTCTGGCTACCTTTAATGTCGTCCTGGCTGTCCGTGCTTAGGTTGGACAAGTTTCCCGCGAAGTTAGCCACCTGACTGCTATCGACCTGCTCGGCCAAGGCGCGTGACGCGGTCAATGCAAGAACCAGGACCACCCCAAACAAAAGACAGGGCACTTGATTCCTTTTTCCAAACAACTTCGCTACCAGGCGGTTCCTTCTGTCGTTTGTTCTTTCTTGCATCCTAATGAATTTCCTTCGGTCAAGTTTCTGGATTTAGTGCATAGAAGAACTATTCGCAAGAAAATTGGCCGAACGAGATTGACCCTATCGAGCCAGGAATCGAGTGTCAATCAAGAACGAGCAACCACTGGAACCTCGTACCGCTCTTCCACTGTAATCGCCCGGGCGCTTGGCAGACTGGCGAAGTAAGCCTGTCGAAATTGCTGACCACCCGAAAACGCCGCCCTTATCGATTCCCAGAGTAGCGCCGCTGGGAGTGTGCGATTTAGGCCGAAGGTCACGCCCAACGCGCAATCGTTCAGAATGGACTGCTATCTCGATTAGCAGTTATGGTCGCCACTCATTTAGAGACGCCAAATACCTGATTGCCCCGATTCTGAATAAATGTTCACCTTCACCTTGACACTTTACTCTACAGTAAGTTAAATCTGCCATCGCATGCCACGCGCCATCGACAGAGGCTTACCAGCCGTTCCTCACGAAGATTTGTCGGCTTTGTCAAAAGAGGCCAGGGCATTGCTGGCCGAATTAGCGGACCTTCAGGAAGACAAATCAATTCGCTCCGCCGAAGTCGCTGCTAAGATTGAGCGAATTGTACAAGTTCTGGAGGCCGTCCAAGACAACGCCGAAGCGAATTATCGTCGATTGACGCTGGTCGTGAACCGTAAGTAGGCTGGATGTTCGGTGCGGGCTTCATCGCATGTGGCGCGCCTTGACACAGAAGGGAGTGAGCAGTCTGGCACAGCGCGCCAGGGAAGGAGATTGATAACTAATTAGCGTCCGCCAATCGCCTTGGGGGGCATCGCTGATGAAGCTCTCTGACGATAGAAGAACGACATGGCCGCCGCCGCTGGCAAAGTGGAAGCCGTTCAAGTACGAAACGCCCAGCGAGCGTGGCCAGCTATACACTATCAGGGACGCAGACCTGCTTGTCGGTGACGGCCTTGACCTGGGGGAATGCTTCGTGGACCTAAGCTGCGAGGGGCCGGACGGACCAGCGGGTGCCATGCTCGGCCCCTACCGACCAAGGCTCGCGCAATCCGTTCTTGCGACACTTCGCAAGCTGCGCGGACAGAGACTTGCCCAGGCAGGCGAAGTCGAAATCGACGTTCCCTAATCGGTTTGGCCTAATCCCTCGTCATCGTTTGACCTATCGGATTTTCTGAGGGCGTACGGAAAATGACGGCAATCAAACGCGCGCGTGTTTACCTAACCGCGATTGTCATCGCATACGAGATAACCGTCTTCACGCACGGTGCTGCGCACGCGAGACTCGGCATCCAGATTTCCGCCGCACAGAATTGCTTCATCTGGGGAGTGATGCTGGTATCCCCGCTATTCGCGTTAGCGTTACTGTGGACCTCGCGACAGCGGGCGGGGCTTTGGGTGCTCGCGCTTTCGATGGCCGCCGCCTTTCCGTTCGACCTCTATTTCCATTTCGTCGCGCAAGGCCCGGACAACGCTCTCCAGCAGGGTTCGGGTCAGTGGCCTGTCATCTTCGTAACAACTGCGTACTTGTTGCAGGTGCTCACGGTGGCCGGTTTGCTGACAGGAGTTTGGTTCCTGCGCCGCAGCCTTGGTTCCCACTTGCTGACTGAGTGACACCGGTATTCAAAAAACACGACTGGCCCCTTCCCTACTCAAACCGGCCACTCTCGCGGAATTTGGGCCGGTAGGCCTGGCGCGCAGGCCCGCTCATCATCGATTCGACTTGAAGTTCAGGAACAGAGCGGACCCGAGACGTATGTGAGACGCGAAAAGTGTAAGCTTTCTACAGCATTGTCTCACTTGTCTCAGATGTCTCACTTAAAAGAAAAAAGTGTTAGGGGCGTAATGAAGAGTTTTTCGTCAGCCGCTGAGATGTGAGACACGCGAACCGGACGGATCCTCTAAGACTCCAATCACGAAGCCCCCCGGCCAGACCCCCACCAGGCTACCTCGATTTCGCGTGAAGGCCACTCCCAAAACGCAGCAGCAAACGCGGGTAGCTATC
>JASHQJ010000174.1 GCA_030037595.1 Candidatus Binataceae bacterium | reverse complement strand
TTGTGCGAGAAGAGAGTTCGCATTCCGCCCAGGCGATCCTTTAACGGCAAGACCTCCGCTTTGAATTTGACCTGGAAGTCACCTCGGATGTTGGGCCTCACATCCACTTCGGCGGCTTTCTGGATATCGGGGTGGCGAAATTTGAAGACTATCTCCGGGTCGCCCACCGGAAACCCCTCTCGGTACGGAATCCGTCGGCGCAAGATGAAAGCGTTGTTGTAGAGCCGAAAGTCCGGCGTATCCAGGAACAACACCTCACGAATATGTAACGGCTCGTCAGCAAACCCGCCGATTGAGAAACCCACTCCGGACTCCTCGGCTGGACGCCGCATGACCTTGGCGAAATCGAAAAAGCTCTTGCGCGACGTGAAGTGGTTCGGCCTCAGGATGAGCTTGCACTCCAGGTACTGGACCTCGTTGAAGGGCATACCGTCGGCGTACTGCCCCTGCTTGATCTCTGGTACGTGCCGGCGCCTTCCGAACCGTGTGGACGACGCTTTACGTTGACTGCGGGTTTTCTCAGTTTTCTTGGCCATTTGCTTAAAGCTTCAATAACCTCGGAATACTATGCGGGACTGGCATGAGACCTTTTGTCGAGACATGACTGCGATTAGCTCAGTTTTATAGAGATAAACGGATCAGTTTCTTAGCGGCATCTCCACGCCTTTCGCTTGGGACCCGGACAAAGCGAACCGATCTCATCCGATTTTGGCCATGGGTCGTTCGAAAAACAATCTGAGCATAACCCCCTTGCCCATCGCACGGCTGATCTGCTGCAGAACCAGATAGGCGCCAATCACAAGGCTTATAAGGAGCACGAGACCGAGTGAGCGGTCGAGATTTGCATGCGCTATTACGTAATCGATGCCCCCGCGGAGAGTACCGACCCGGCGGGAGGCTTCGAAGATCCTCTCGCCCGTACCAAGCACGAACACCACCAATCCATAGATGATGGTCTTAGCAGCGATGACGACGGCAGGGCGATAGGAATCGAGGTATCCGGATTCGGCCCAGTCCAGAAGAGGAATCACCTTGCCGAGAATCAGCGCCGCGACCGCAGCTTTCGTGAAAGCCGAAAACTCGATGGAGTATTGAGAGACGAAGAGCTTGAACAACACGAAGATAAGAAGGAAGGCGATAAAAAAGAACAGGACGACAGGCACAACCTCGCGCACTAGACCAGCCAGCCCGCCGGTGATTGATGAGAATGTCGGTGAAAGCCGCTCCCGAAAAGAATGATTCATCGCAAGATTTGCTACCAGTTTCTCGTTATCGAAAGTTTGGCTATTTCCTCGGCGAGGATCGGCCCCCCAAATTGAATGCCTTGGCACCCAGCACGAATCCTAGCCCTCCCGCTGTTAAGCGATGTCTTTTCACTAATCGACCGCCCTGACCGCCAGAGGTTTCCAGGTACCGTCCAGGATCGAGGGTGGCTTATCCTTCGGCCAATAAAGACGCGACATTGGGATGAAAGCCGCTTTTGGCGCCGGCAACCAGTTGGGTTCCTTCGCTTCGCTCGGTGAGTCGGCTTGAAGATATAAGTCCACCGGCCCATCTCCGTTGGTGACGAACTTGTTTCGTTGGCTAAGGGTGTAACGGTTTAGTGCGTTAGGCACGAAGAAGAAATGACTATCGTACATCGTCAGCGACCAGAATCCGTGGACAGGCGGTAGCGCGCCCTTGGCGAAGTGCATGACGTACTTCTTCGATGCGCCATCGTAACGCCCGCCGCTAACATCCACTCGGGAGGTCGGGTAGATCGCATCCTGCGGACGATTCGCCCCCAGGCCGATGATCGATATCAGTGCGCGCTGGAGATAATCGGTGCCGTACGTTCCGGTCTTTGTTGTCACGATCCAGCCATTTATTGGTTTCATGTGTCTGAAGTACTCAAGAATCTTCACCATGGCGAACTTCGGAACGGCTCTTACAAGCTCCTCATCGAGCAAACCAAGCTTGCTCGGATCGAACTTCTGTCCCGGCACAATTCCAATTTCGGCCATCTTCGCCAGCATTGGAGCATCCGCCGCGGTTTTTGTTTATCTCGGTTTCCTCGTCGGACGATCCAGCGCTGCCCGTAGTCTGCGCAACTGACGTCCCGGCCCTCAGCGAGAGCAAGACAACAACCAGTAGTAGGATCAGTCGTTGAAGCACTTTCACAGGATTTCTCTCGATGAAGCCGTCAAACTTCTCACGCTTCCTCAACGAGCCCGACTCAGGAGGCTACTTTGGGCCTTATAGCTATGGCAGGCGCGCCGTTATCTTCTGAGCCCTGTGAGTTCACTTACCGGTGCCAGCGAATTCGTTCGCTATAGTATGCTGGTCGGATTCGAGCTCACCCCGACCGCTTTTGGAATTCGCCCGTCGCTCTCGTAGGTTAAAAATCCGGTGTAGCCTTCTGGGCGATTAGGCGGCAGTCCGAGGTTGAACAGGGTTTCTTCGACCGTGTTGTACCAAACGCCGACCTTCATGATTTTACGCGCTTCCTCAGCGGTCGCCACCTTGCGGCCAAACTGCTCGCAGAGCTTTACTGCCCACTCGACCTGCTTAACCGATTCCCAACGTTGCTTCTTCGCATCCCAGAGGTTGTCCTCGTTGCCCACGCGCACATGCGCGCCCAGGATAGTCGCCAGACTCTGGATCGCGATGTTACCGCGCATGCTGCTCCAAAACGTCACGCTGCTCGACCCGTGCGGCGCACGGCGAACCATTTCCATCCAGTCGAACGGGTTACGACCCATCGAACCCCCGCCGTAACCGCAGAGCGCCACATTCAGCGGCCCCATATAGACGCCTGTGCGGATCAGGCGCTCGATGATCTCGAGCTGATGGACATGGCCAGGCACGAAATAAGGCTGAATACCATGCGCGCGCAGCCGTTTCAGGTGCTCGACGTAGAAAGCTGGCGTTGAATCCACCACCATACCGCTCCAAGCGGCTTGCACCTTGGGGTCATCCAGATGAGTCCCTTTGACATCGGAGGGCACGAACGCTTGCGTGACATCCCAGAGCGTCGTCCCGGTGGTAACTGTGACGAACTCGGGCTTCGGGTTAAGCTCGGTCAGCATGTGCCTGGTGTCGTAGTCGAGCCACTTGGCCTTGGCTTGCGCCGTGTGCGGCGCGAATGAGATGGAGCCGCCCACCTGCAGGATCATCTTCGGTACCGCCTCTCTGAGGCGCCCTATGAAGTAGTTGTATTCGTCGAAGTTAACCGAGCCTTGGCCGGTCTTAGGGTCGCGCACGTGAACGTGCAGCATCGTGGCTCCCGCGTTGTAGCAATCGACCGCTCTTTGCACCTGCTCGTCCCAGGTCAAAGGGATGTCGCAATCTCCGGGTAACCACTCCGGTCCAAATGGGGCCACCGTGATGATCAGCGGCTGCATATTTTCCGGGAACAATGAGTCGTCGGTGAAATACATATAGCTTCTCCTGCCCGCCAAGGGAACGTCTATACGGTCAGCAGTCTCATGACGTTGGCTAAATTTAGAACTTTGAGAGGAGGGTCGATATTGGACTTTGGTCCTAGTTTCGCCACTGACTCGCCAGCGCGCCGTCCCGGCTCTAGAGTTGGCACAGCCTCTCACGATAATCACCGCTATCGTGCCCTGCAGGACAGCCTCGAGAATCCGTTTGCGCCGCGCTTAGCATTGCGACGGTCGCGATTGGACCAAAGTCTAATTTGCTGGAGATCGACAAACGCTTAGACTTGCGGCGAGCGAGCGATTCGTGCCGGGTCGGAAGGTGGCGCCTCGCTCGTTTATATCAAGCCGAATGCTCAATGGAGCAGGTACACAAAGATCCAACTGATGCCGGTAGAGTTCTGGGCCGGCCCCGATACCAAAGTCTCTGAATCCGATCAGCAGATGCTGACGAGCTACATGTACAACAAGCTGCAACAGGATCTCTCGAAGAACTTCACGCTCGTGAGTCAGCCGGTCCTGATGTCATGACTTTACGGGTATCTTTGATGGACGCGACGACAGCGGTACCCGGACTGCGCAGTGTGTCGGTCATCGTTCCGCAGGCGCGAGTGCTCAACGGACTACAATCACTCGCAACCGGCAGCTATGCATTTGCGGGCTCGGCTGAAGCTGAAATGAAACTTACTGATTCAAGCACAAACTACCTGTTGGCCGCAGCAGTCGATCAGCGTGCGGGGGGTATGCGGATAAAAAGCGCGGCATCGTTTCGGTGGGGC
>JASHQJ010000173.1 GCA_030037595.1 Candidatus Binataceae bacterium | reverse complement strand
GGTCGGCGACCATCTTCCACACCGGCTTGCCTTCAACCTTCGCCCACAAATCCCACACCGCGTTGACAATCGCCGCAGTCGCAAGGTGAAGCGCACCCTTCTCCGGACCAATCCATCGAAGCTGGCTCTCGAACGTAAGCCGCTTCCAGAAGCCGGCCATGTCCGCGGTGATCGATTCGAGCGCGCTTTCGACAACCAGATGCTGCAACGCGCGCACCGCGGCCACGACGACCTCGTTGCCGCGCCCGAGCGTGAAGGTGATGCCGTGGCCTTCGAGTCCGTCGCGCGCGTCGGTCTTCAGCACTACGTAAACCGCGGAGTAGTCCGGGTCGGTATGCACTGCGTCGGAGCCCGCGAGCGTGCGCGAAGTGGGCGTGCGGATGTCGCGGACGGTGAGGCCGGTGATAGTGCGGGGCATGATCGATTCCTCAGCGGGGCATGGTAGCATCCGAGCCGCGCATGGCGAATCAGCCGCAGATCAAGCTCAACGAACTAAGGCAATCGTGGCCGCGTCCGTCGAGACCGCGGCCGATCGTTGTGATCGGCGCCGGGAGTATCGTGCGCGACGCGCACCTGCCGATTTACGCGCGACTGGGATTCAGCGTCGCAGGAATTTTCGATCTCAATCCTGAAGCGACGCGCGCACGGGCCGCCTCTTTCAAGATTCCGCGCGTGTTCGCATCGCTCAATGAAGCAGTTGCGACGCACGATGCCGTCTTCGATGTAGCAGTGCCCCCCGCCGCCATCGCCGATATCATCGCGCAGCTTCCAGCGGAGGCGCCGGTGCTGATTCAAAAGCCGATGGGGCGTGATCTCGCCGGCGCCCGCAAGCTTCTCGCGATCTGCCACGAGCGGAAGCTCCGCGCCGCGATCAACTTTCAGTTGCGTTTCGCACCCGACATGCTGGCGCTCAAGGACGCAATCGCTCGCGGGTTCCTCGGCGAACTGCTCGATATCGAGGTGCGACTAAATCTATTCACACCGTGGAACTACTGGGCGTTCCTCAAGGGCGAGCCGCGGCTCGAGGTATTGATGCATTCGATTCACTACCTCGACTTGATTCGTCACCTGGCCGGCGAGCCACGCGGCGTTTACTGCAAGGGCGTGCGGCATCCCGCGATGCCGGAGTATTCCGACACCCGCACGACGATCATTCTGGATTACGGGGACACTGTGCGCGCGAGCCTCGCGATGAATCACGCGCACAAGTTCGGAACGCGCCACACGATGTGCATCCTCAAGGTTGAGGGCACGCGCGGCGCCGCGATAGCAAAAATGGGCGTGAACCTGAATTATCCGAAGGGCGAGCCCGACACGCTCGAGATTGCCGATGAGAACGGCACGTGGACTGATGTGCCGCTTCGCGGCTCCTGGTTTCTCGAGGCGTTCGAGGGCCCGATGTCGAACGTGCAGCGCTTCGCCGCCGGCGAAGACGCCGCGCTGGTCTCGAGCGTGGACGACGCGGCGCGCACGATGGCGGTCGTCGAGGCGTGCTACGAATCGAGCGCACGTGGCGCGACGCCGATTCCGCCGCTGACTTGATCGCATACTGGCGCGCGCTTGGCAGAGCCGCGCGCAATCGAGATCATTCTCTAGCGGGACGATTTTCCCGGAGGATCGACGATGGCATCGGCGGGCGTCGTTTACCTGTTTGACGTCGACAACACACTCCTCGACAACGACCGTGTCATCGCTGACATGCGGCAGCATCTCGAGCGCGCGATCGGTCACGAGCGCAACGAGGAATACTGGAAGTACTTCGAGGAGCTGCGCTCTCAGCTAGGTTACGCGGATTACCTGGGCGCGCTGCAGCATTACCGCGTGAGGCATCCGCGCGACTTTCATATCGTCGCGGTCTCATACTTCCTGCTTGACTACCATTTTGCCAACCGGCTGTTTCCAGGCTCACTCGACGTGATCGAAGCCTTCAAACCGCACGGCGTGGTGGCGCTGCTGAGTGACGGCGACGTCGTGTTTCAACCGCTCAAGGTCGAACGCTCGGGACTTGGCGAGGCGGTTGACGGCAACGTGATGATCTACATCCACAAGGAGACAGAGCTCGACGACGTCGAGGCGCGCTACCCCGCGAATCATTACGTTCTGGTAGATGATAAAATCCGAATCCTCGCGGCAGTGAAGCAGCTCTGGGGTGAGCGCGTCACGACGGTTTTTCCGCGCCAGGGGCATTACGCCGCCGATGCGAGCGAAGTCGCGAAGTACCCGCCCGCCGATATCACGATCGATCGAATCGATCACATGCTGGCGTACCAACCGGACCAAATCGTCGCGGCGGCGAATCGCCAGTGACTGATGCGGCTCGATTATGGGAGTGATATCTAACAACCGATCGCGATGACATTTTGGCCGGAAAGGATACGGAGTGGCGAACTATGGATCGCGGGGCGCTCAGCGCAGTATCGGTGATTACCTACTTGGCGCTCAGACCACCGATTTTTGACAGCGACGGCTATCGTGATACGGCAACGGCTATCGTGATCCGGTCTCAATTGCCGGCCCGAATCCCATCGGGGAAATCGATCCGGTTCCCCTGCTGTCGATACCTATCCAGGTCGCCGTAATCTCGATAACCGCCAAGCATCCGTATGCACCGTAGCCCCCTTTCAGGTGATCGGAATTGGTCTCTGCGGTTTCGCCCTCTTCTTCTTTTGTCTTCTGCTTTTCAGGATCGGCGCGAGCGCACTCCTGGCAGCAGCGGCCACTGTCTTCGTCGCGACGGCGCGCCGCAGTTCTGGTATTCCGCGCTGCAGAACAGACCTTATCCGCTGGTGTTCGCGGCGCTGGTGCTGTTCCTATGGAGCTCGATAACGCCGGACGGCGATTTGCCCAAAGGATGGCGCGTGGCGGCAAGTGGTCTGTGGCTTGGGATCGCTATTCTGATCCACAGGCGGCGGTGTTTGTCGCTCCGGTAACGGCCGTCGCGCTTCTGCTCTACGGCAACGAACCCCTCACACGCCGTTTTCTACGAGCATTTGCGTGGGGCCTCGGTACGCTCACGATCAAGGACCATCGCAGATGGGTTGTGGTGTTCGCGGCTCTCGCAATTCCGCTGGGTATGCTCAATCTCTTCCTGAACCATGCCGCTGACATCGATGGGAGCCGCAATGCACCCGAACAGCTCGTAGCTGAGCCGAACAGCAATGTCCGCAAGGATGACATTTTTGTAGTGCTTTCCGACGCGGATTGGTACGGCGCCCTCGAATACGAGATCCTCTTCCGCTACCTGCAAGTCGCGTCCGCCGAGCGCGGAGTTGCAATCCTCAACGATTTCGTTTTGCCGGCGAATGACTCGCCACAATGGCGCAATGCACTCAGTCAGAAGATCGACTCGACTCTGAAGCACGGGGCCGCGTGTTTATCGCCGAGAATTAAGCAGCTTCAGATATGTGGACTTATCCGCGCGGCGCGGATCACTACACTTCAGCGGTATGGCGGAGGCGCGACGAAGTGCGTGATGGCGGGCGGCTCCGGCCCGACGTGAAACGAACGGATATAGTTTTCTAAATCACTGTCGCTGATCGTTAGGCGGTAGTGCTGTCTCATGTGCTCGCCCCAGGTCTCAACCATGAACCACTCGAGGTAGCGGGTGGGGTCGGTGACATCGGAATAGATTCCCCAAGCAATCGCGCCGTCGCGCCGGCGCACGGTCTCTAAGGTGCGCATCGCGCGTTCGAATTCGCCGGCGCGCGACAATTCAATTCTATATTCTGTGGTGATCACGACTGGGCCACGTTCTGGGTCCAATTCTTCGCGGGTGACCGGAAGATCCCAGTGCACCCACGGCTTGGGATCGAAATGGTCGGCGCTCGACAGCGAAAAGTTCAGTGCCACCAGGATAAACGCAATGATAAAGATCGCGGCGCAATCGAGCGAGTTGCGGATGCCGACGCG
>JASHQJ010000172.1 GCA_030037595.1 Candidatus Binataceae bacterium | reverse complement strand
AGTCTTTGACGAAGCGACGTCACGCCCGCCTTCGCGTCGATGACTGCGGAGGCCTACTCCTCGGCCGGAGAGACTCGGGACCAAAAATCGTTGAATTCGATGCTGTCGAACATCGCCGACGCCCTGATGACCTTGCCGTCATGCATTTCAAAGAGCCAGAAATAGGTGTTGGCGTAAGGCTTACCGTCGCGCGCCGTTCCGCTGGCGTCAAAGAAAATCACCACGATGTCTCCGTCGGCGCATAGCTCACGGATGGTAGGCTTGAGGCCCACGCTCATGCGTGCATTATACGGTCTGATCACCTCGCGCATGAAGGCCTCGCGCCCTAAATAAGTCTTCGACGCGACCGAGCCGCCCTCGATGGTCCAGCTCGCATCGTCGGCCAACAACTCAAAAGGGCTGCCATTGCTCTGCGCCCATGCTTCAAAACGGTCGCGCACCAGCGACTTGTTCTGTGCTTCGACAGAGGTTGCGACGCTTCCCATATCGGTCTCTCCCTAGCGGCAAAAGGCCATTTGCTCTACGAGCCAAGGTTTCAAAGTCGCGTATGCGCACGCGGTGCTCTAATTGTCCAATATTTCTCTTAGAACTCTGGTCTCCTGCCCGATTTCAATCGTCCCATCCCTTGCCGAATCTCATGCCGAACGGGACCAGTCTGTGCCTGCTTGCCTCACGTCTACGTCCAGGACACGGACTTGGTGAAGGCCGGGCAACTGATCGCAGAAATTGATTCCCGCGATGAGCAGGCAACCGCAAACAGCGCGCGCCAATCTCGCTCAGCAAAGGCGCAGCTCAATTCGGCGGACGCCGACTACAACGCGGCGGTCAGCAGGGTACGCTTCTGTGATCGATCGACTGCCTTCCGACTTTATACCACGCGCCATGCGGCCAGAGTGGCAATAGCCCTGCTTGGCGTGAGGTCGGGCTTGAGCCTCAGCTCCAGGGCCGATGCGTGAGTCAGATCGATCTGGTAATCTTCGACCTCGCTGGTTGAGCCTTGGGGACTGAAGTTCCACTGCTGACGAACGATTTCTCTGAATGGTCCGCCTAACTGAGACCATCGAAGAGCGAATTCCTGGGTTCGCTCAACATCGGTCTCCGAAAACTCGAGTCTGCTCCGGCACAGGGTTCGCGGTTGATCGAAGACAATGCGGATAATTTGTTCACCCGGACCGGCTGCACGCCAGCCAGCGCCCCCGTTTGCGTATAAAGCCGACTCAATTGGAAAATTCGGATCCTCGGACGTAACTTCGACTCTGGCGATGTCTTGAAGATCCAGCCAATTTTCTTCAGTGGTCGGTCGTGGTCTGGCGGCGTCCAAATTAATGACGGTTTTACGCATGGTTCTATTATCTCACGACGTCAACCACGGCCCTTCACCTCCTTCAATTTCTCGTGCTTGCGGGCGGCAGCCTCTGCGTGCTCCTTCATGTATTTCGTATCGGACCAACCGCAACCGCCGCAGTCGGCGCGGTAGACCCACTTCGCCGTTGTTGCGCCCAAAGCCGTTGTCAAATGAACGCGCACCTTGTGGCTCTTCTTGGGCATTTGCTTGGCACCTCCGCGCGTCACAATTATTGGCCTGGACTGGGCACTCTGACAAGCTCGAGGCTGCTAACCTAATGAGATATGGGAAATCAACGCGTTGTGCTGCGCAACTTTGATCTTTGGAGAAGCGTCGGCTGCAGGCCCTGCGATTACTTTGTCCGCTCCTCTACTGTCCTGAAAGGGACCGTCGGATCGCGCCTGTTTGCCGGAACGGAATGGATTCGAACTACCGGTACCGTTTCTGGAACTTCCTGACGACAGCTCTCAGTCATACCAAACTTTACAACTAGCTGTCGTCAGGTTGTCGAGAATCGGAACTGCCAGTTCGAATCCATTTTGCTCCACCATCCAGGTCTCTCTCTTTCGAGACGTTCGGGAGACTCGCTCGAAAATTGCGCGCCTGCGCGCGATTTTGCGATTGCTCGCGGACCTTCAAGGACATTTTACTCCGGAATCCTTGAACCAGCCGGTTCCCAGCTCTGTATAGCGGACCGTGCGCTGGACGTTCCTGTGGGCGACGTGGAGCAGACTACCGGCCTGATGTTCAATAACCTGGCACGTCGAGCAAAGGAAAGGCGCTGTGCACCGACGGCGTCACGACGGGCTTGGCTGGGCGTACATAAGACTTGTCCAGTTGGGCGAGACAGGTGACACCGAGCAGACCCATACAGATTCGAATCTCCTCCTCCAGGATTTCCATTACGCGGACAATTCCTGCGCTGCCCTCCGCCGCCAGGCCGTAGAGGTACAGCCGGCCGACGACGGCAGCGTCAGCGCCCAGCGCAATCGCCTTGATCACGTCGCTGCCGCGGCTGATGCCGCCGTCAACCAGGATGCGCGCCCGTCCATCGACGGCCGCGACGATTTCGGGCAAGGCCTCGATCGAACCGACACAATGATCGAGTTGGCGCCCGCCGTGGTTGGAGACGTAGATGCATTCGATACCGCGTTCGACCGCGAGCAGCGCGTCATCCGCGTTGCCGATGCCTTTAAGAATGAAAGGCGCGGGGAATTTCGTGCGCCATCGATCGACGTCGCG
Organism: Candidatus Binataceae bacterium; assembly: GCA_030037595.1. GTDB lineage: Bacteria > Desulfobacterota > Binatia > Binatales > Binataceae > JASHPB01. Next base: position 12,667 of record JASHQJ010000172.1, on the reverse strand, counting down.
CCAGCTCATCTGCGCTTGAAAGCCGTAACCGGGGACGGTGCGCCCGAAACGCTTGGCGATGTCGCGTTCGCGCCGGCTTAGATAGGCGGTATCCACAGTAAGACAAAGGGCGTTGTAACCCGAGTCGATTGCACGACGGAAGTGATCCTCGACATAGGCCTCGTCGCCGCACGTATAGAGCTGAAATACCTTCAGCGCATCACCGGCCTTCTGCGCCGTGGCCTCCAACTCGGGCAGCGCCCCCGAACTGACCACCATCCCGTTGCCGAAAATACGCGCGGCCTCACCGACACTGGCGGCGCCACCTGGCTCGAAGAGTTGCAGCGCTCCCACCGGCGCCATCAACACCGGGATGCGCAAGGGCTTGCCGAGGAAGCTGGCACTGCTGTCGATACGTGAGACGTCGCGCAGCACCCGCGGCCGAAAGCCCAGCGAATCGAGCGCTAAGCGATTGCGGGCCAGTGTCGTTTCGGTCTCCGCACCGCCGACCAGGTAATCCCAGACGTTGCGGTCCAGTTTGCTGCGCGCCGCTCTGACGATTTCGTGCGGGGTCTGAAACCGACCTTCAACCGGAATTTCCATGTTGAACTGAAACCCTCCGACCTTCAATCTTGTACGACTGTTCTAGTTAATCGTTCGCTTACCCTGCGAAGTTCTCGCGCCGCATTGTCCATTTGAACGACAACATCGCTGTCGATGTCGAGGTCGCGCGCGGACGCGGGCGACGGTTTCAAGATTCTCGATGACGAGGTGTAGTGCACCGATCAGCCGCTCGGTGTTCTGTGCCATCCGTCAATTCTCGCCGTCACTGGACCTTGGTTCCCGTCAGCCGGGCGATGATCAGCTTGCTGGATTTCGAAGTAGTTGCGAAGCAGAAATTGCAGATTTGGTAGGACCAAATGCAGTTGAGAAAATCATCTGTGCAGTTCAGAGGCAGTCCCTGGTTGGTACAGCCGGGTGAGCCGCATTTTTCCTCGTCGCTTACGCCGTTTACGTTCATGCTGACCAACCGACAATTGGCTCGGCGCTGGCGTAGCGCAAGAGGACCGACAGGACAGCCGGGGTTAGCAACTTTCCTCCGTGCCCAGGGGAGCAGGGGCACGCGCGCCCAACGTCGCTCGACTTTACCATTTTGAAGTCGCCGAACTTCAGTTGGAATGATCCTGCTCTGCTCTCAGCGTGCCCGATTGAATTTTGAATCGCAGCGATTGAAGTCGCAGCTGGGCAAGAATGTTCGAGCAGTCATCTCGCCATTGAAGGCCAAGAAGACGGAAGTGAAACCAAAACTCCCCCGGCGGTACTTTATCGGCGAGACGCTGTTTCAACCATGTGACGTCGTAATCGACGAGTACGTTTTCACTGAAAGCCTGCCGGTAAGTTCGGCTGATCCAGATCGATTGTTCCGGTATCCAAAGAAATCCAGCACTGAGCAGAAGTAGCGCCGGCCGGTTTTGTGGTTCCGTCATCGTTTCCCACTTCAAAACTTCGGCCCTCCCTTCAAGACGACGCTTTTGGGATGTGTCTGCTAACGCGAGCGAAATTGGTGGGTCCGTTCAAGATAGTTCACCCTCTCAGACCAACGAGATTCTTCTTTTTTAGCCTCCAATCGCAGGAGCGTCTGCCGATGAGTTTTCGCATCTGCCGAGCGGGACGTCGCAGCCACTCCTGTCAGGATGCCGGGGGATTCCTTGCATTTTGGAGTACTTTTTCGTAGTTTAACGTAAATGTCAAACGTTGCACGTAAACCAAAGCAAAATCGGCTAATCCCTGCCGACGCCTTGATGACCGTTCGCCAAGTGGCCGAATACTTGAATCTAAACGAGCGGACCGTTCTCAAACTGGTAACCGATGAGTCCTTGCCCGGCGTCAAGATTGGCAACCAATGGCGTTTTCGCCGGACCATGCTTGACGCGTGGCTAGATGACCAGATGCTCGGGGTCGTTCCGCGTCCTCCAGAAGTTAACTTCAACATGCGCGCGCCACGCAGAATGCTTGCGTTGGAGAGTTGCTTTCAACTGGCCCACATCATCGAAAGTCTGGAATCCACTACCAAGCTAGGCGTGGTCGAGGAGCTCGCTACCTTGGCCAATCGCTTAGGACTGGTGCGAGATAAGAACTGGTTCGTCGGCGCCCTGATCGAGCGCGAGAACATCATGCCGAGCGCGGTTGGGAACGGCGTCGCTTTTTTGCACACGCTCTACCGTCATCCAGAGCAAGTGGTGCGCCCATTCATGGTCCTCGGCCGAGCGCGAGCGGGAGTTGATTTTGACGCGTTGGACGGAAGACCTACCTATCTTTTCTTCGCACTCGGTCTAAAGTTTCACGAGTTACAACTTCCATGGCTCGCGAAGCTGGCGCAGATGTTCGGTCGTCCGGAAACGGTTGAACAGTTGCTCGGTGCGCCGAATGGTGAAGCTATCTTTGAATCATTGCGCCGAGCCGAGCGAACTCTATTTCCCGCAAGCAGAGACTAAGTGTGAGAGCTCTGCGGCCTGCTACGACGCTGGACGTGTCTAACCACCACGAAGACGATTTGCTGCTGCTTGTGAGGCGATGGCCGATCCGCTGCGCCACCTCACCATCGAAGGTTGATGGCCAAGACCGAAGTCCGTGGCTTCAGCTGAGCAGACCTCGGCGATGTTACGAGATTAGTTAGCGAGCCTACTATGCTGCCAGGCGAAGTCAATCAATTGCGTCAGGGATCCGCCGTCTGGGTCTGGGTCGTGAGGTTCGGGCGGGGACGATGGTGGCCCGGTACAGTCGAATCACTTCAAAGGGGTAATGCCCTGCCTGTTTTGACTGTAAAGTTTGAATGCAGCCGACGTCCGATGCAGGAGCGGCCTGTAATGGTCGGACTTGTTTCGACCAGAATGCGCTACGTGGAGCTACGCGATCTTGGTATGAAAGGTGCGGATCGGCCGGATTTCATTCCCTCGTCAGTTCTGAGCGCTCCCGAAACCAATTCTCAATTTTCCGCGGGGAATGCGAGAGACACTCGTCAACAGCACTAAGGATCAGGCGAGATCGATGCGAGCGCCGACCAGAAGGACGCGCCTTGGAAACAAATCTGCTCGAAACGAATCGCATCCGTGTCGAAGGTTGAGCAGATGCGACATTTGCAGATCTGCGCCAGCGAAAACTGCACTAATCCTGTCCAGTCAACTGGATGCTGCGCGGGTGTTGCTTTGCACGGCTTGCCAAGTGCGGGCTCGATCTTACGACCCGGAGATTTGGATCATCATCCATGCGGTTGCCACGAGTCGGTCAAATTAAGGCGCGAGCGAATGTAAAAGCTAGCTTTGTTTGGGCACCTGCGAGCTATACGCACAGCCAATTCGAATCCAGAAGGACAAACCCTGATGAGGACCGAAGTGCAGAGGGAAGCCTCCCTCAAAAGCCGAGACCTGCTTCATTGGGTTTCAAAGATGGCGCGTCTGACCCAGCCAGATGCGATTAAATGGTGCGACGGAAGCCAAGCAGAAACGCATTGGTTGACTGATGTCGCTACGGCAACCGGCGAATTGATTCCACTCAATCCCGACAAACGTCCGGGCTGCTACCTGCACCGCTCAAATGCGAACGATGTAGCCCGGACGGAGAACCTGACTTTCGTCTGTTCTGACTCCAAAGCAGATGCCGGGCCGACCAACAACTGGATGCCGCCCGATGAGACCTATCAGAAATTGCGGGGGTGGTTTAGCGGATCGATGCGCGGGCGCATTATGTACGTGGTGCCCTATCTGCTAGGTCCGAGTAATTCTTCCTTCGCAAAAGTTGGCGTTGAGCTCACCGACAGCATTTATGTTGTTTTGAACATGCGAATAATGACCCGGATGGGTCGCGTGGCTCTTGAATGCCTGGGTGGGTCGGGCGACTTCAATCGCGGCCTGCACAGCACTCTCGACCTCGACCCGAAGCGACGTCTAATCTGCCATTTCCCTCAGGACAACACGATCTGGTCAGCGGGCAGCGGTTACGGGGGCAATGCGCTGCTCAGTAAGAAGTGTTTCGCGCTGCGTATAGCTAGTCACCTTGGACGCCAGGAAGGCTGGCTTGCGGAGCACATGCTCGTTCTGGGAGTTGAGAGTCCGGATGGACAGATTACGTATATTGCTGCGGCTTTCCCCAGCGCATGCGGCAAGACCAACCTCGCGATGGTCCGTCCACCTGCCGCGTTGGCTGGTTGGCGGGTTTTCACTGTGGGCGACGATATCGCCTGGATGCGCGTAGGAGCGGACGGGAGGCTTTGGGCTGTGAATCCAGAAGCCGGTTATTTCGGGGTCGCGCCTGGCACGAATGTGCGTTCGAATCCAAACGCAATGGCGATGGTCCGGAGCGACACGATTTTCACCAATGTAGCAATGACGGCTGATCAGGACGTGTGGTGGGACGGTATGGAGGTCGAGCCATCCAAGCGGATCGTTGATTGGCGGGGTCAACCGTGGTCAAGCGGCTCGGACCAGCCGGCCGCCCATCCCAACAGCCGCTTCACCGCCCCTATGCGCAACAATCCGGCGCTTTCACCGAGGGTTGAAGATCCTCAGGGTGTGCCGATATCTGCGATCGTCTTCGGCGGGCGCCGCACTACGACCATTCCGCTGGTCTTCGAAGCGTATGATTGGATTCACGGCGTATACCTCGGTGCGACGATGGGATCAGAAACCACCGCCGCCGCGAGTGGCGAGGTCGGCGTCGTCCGTCGTGATCCCATGGCCATGCTGCCATTCTGCGGTTACAACATCGGCGACTACTTCCACCACTGGCTCGGCATGCGTCGCAGACTTAAGCACCCTCCGCGGATGTTCATGGTCAACTGGTTTCGAAAAGCTCGCGATGGTTCCTTTCTTTGGCCCGGATACACCGAGAATATGCGTGTGCTCAAGTGGATCGTTGAGAGAGTGAGCGAACGCGTCGGTGCCGAGGAGACACCAATCGGATTGCTTCCCAACCCTCGCGACCTCGATCTCACCGGCCTCGACATTCCGAGCCAGCAACTCACTCAAGCCCTAGCAATCAAGCCTGGCGAATGGCGAGCGGAGCTCGAGCTGCAAGAGAAATTTTTCAAGAGTATCGGCGAGACTCTGCCCACCGAGCTCGAAACGCAGCTCGAAGCTGTCCGCACCGGCATTGAACTCGACGGAGAGGATAAGCACTGATGCACCCTCAGCAGTCGCGCATCGTGAGGCCGGGGACACCTGTCTGGATTTGGGTGGTGCAGCTCGGACGAGGCCGATGGTGGCCTGGTACGGTCGAAGCCCTAAGGCCCATGGGTAATCAAGTTCGGGTAGTTGTCAGGTTCGAATGTCGCCCGGCACGCGATCGTAAAGGGGCCCCAATCAGAGTCGGTGTTACCACTACCGCGATGCGTTACCTTGAGCTTCGCGATGGCAACGCGAAGGGAGTGGACTAGCCGCACCATATTCCGACTTCGCTCTTCGAGTCGCCTGAGAAAGGTGAGCCGCCTAGCCAGGAGTCCGATGCCTCGAATGGCCCTTCTCAAAGTCATAAGAACCTGAGCAAGCGCTCAATCTCGCAGATAGCGAACAATGGTTGCATCGGTAAATGACGGCTTAAGCCCAGCAAGGGTTAGCCAATCACCCGGCAAAACTGGAATCAGCGACGGCTGCCAAGTCTAAGAGCAACCTAGCTCTATACAGCATCCAAAATGAAGCCTTTAAGCAGATCCTTCGATTCGAAGCGATGCCCGCTTTGCTCGGGCACCGTCAAAGACAGCATGATCAAGCACCTGACGAGTGACCACCGACGAACCGAGGTCGAGGCCCGCGCCCTATTGCAGCGCAGCGTGGAGGGCACTCTCGGCTGGGATCCTGAAGCCAAAAAAAGAAAGGAATCGTTTCCATTCGGCGGCGGATAGCAAAATTTCGCCAGCGTTGCTCGACCGCTTTTATCCGCTGTTACGACTGCAAGCCGCGCGTGCGCATGATCTTCCCGGCTGAAGCTCTCATCCGCTTCGCCTTTGCGCCAGATTTCGCTCATTGCTCGCTAAAACCACCGGGAATTCGGGACTGTTCGCCGGAGCGAAGTGGATTCGAACTCGCAGTACCGATCCATGAACAGCCTGACGCCAGCTATCTGTTCCAAGACCATCACTGAGAGGTGTCGTCACGAAGTTTCAGAAACAGCACTGGAAGTTCGAATCCACTTCGCTCCAGCAAGCAGGCATAAACTGGTCCCGTTCGGCGGAAACAATCTGCCGTCGGCCCCGTACGACAGTCGTTGTGGGTAATTCGACCATCATCTTCGCCACCGCGAAGACATACTCGTTGGCCATTAGGCTCAATCTTGGTCCGGCCGACAGCAGTTTGCATCTCTACAGCTCCGAGTGATCGACGCGGTGACTGTCCGATTCGGAACCGCGGTCTATCAGCCAACACGTGCATCAGACATCGACGCCGTGTCTACCAATAAGCCGGTCTAATCGCGATACTCGGCCCTGGCACAAAGAGGTCGAGATGCGCTGCTCGAAGTGCGGCTATGAAAATCCTGCGGGAAAGAAATTCTGCGGACAGTGCACCGCAGCGCTCGCGCTCGTTTGTCCCAAATGCCATTTCGAGAACCCGCCTGGCTTTAAGTTCTGTGGCCAATGCACGACGGCCCTGGTGCCAGCGACGAGTGGGCCGGAGCCGTCAAAGTCTCCGGTGACGGTCCGAGAAGCCGAAGACGCCGCAGCGCTGAAGGGCGAGCGCAAGACGGTCACGGCGTTGTTTGCAGACATCAAGGGATCGACCGAGCTGGAACAGGACCTCGACCCCGAGGGCCGTCCAAGACATTTTCGCGGGTCGCAGGTGTCGACAATTACTCCGACCACTTTTGTTTCCCGTCCATGGATGAAGTACGAGCGTGCACAAAGCTTTGTCAGCAACTGCAAGCTGGTACGACGTCTTATCATCGGGCTACTTACCCAGCTCCAATTGCAAGTCCTTAGTGGGCATAAAGATCGCGACACTTTGAAGAAGCTTAAATTATGCCGACGTGGGGCAGAATTGCTTTTGACCGGTAACGAGGCATTTTTGCTTCATTCAATCGCTGGTGCGCAGAGCCTACTCGATCTACCAATGGCTGAGGTAGGCGTTTTCGAAGGTGGTTCGGCGCGTATAATCTGCGAGGCTAAACGTGATCAGCCATTACACCTGTTCGATACATTCCACGGGCTTCCCCAACCAGGCGAGATGGAGCGGCATCTATTGAGGCGTGGCCAGTACTCTTCGTCCGTCGAAGCTGTGAAGTCCCTACTTAGCTCCTACTGCCGGGTGTATGTACATCCGGGAGAGTTCCCAGAGAGCGCCCGCGGATTAGAAGGTTTACAATTCGGATTTGTCCACCTTGACGTAGATCTCTATAGAAGCACTCTGTCTAGTTTGGAATTTTTTTATCCACGAATGGCGCCGGGTGGCATCATCTTGACCCACGATTATTCGATCCTCCCCGGCGTCGCGTGCGCCTTTAATGAGTTTTTCAAGAACAAGAGAGAGGCCATTATCGAATTGCCCACGACACAGGCAATGGTAGTGGTGCGAGACAAATAGGCAATTTGTTTATGGGAGCACGGCTGTTGCTCCTCAGCATAGCCTTCGCGTCTTTCAGGTCGGCGGTGTCGAACCCGGTGAACCAGTTGTAGATATCGGCGAGCGTCGGGCGGGCCTCGTCACGCCGATTGGTACATCCATCACCGCCATGACCCAATAGCTCTTGAGTAAGATTGACTCACAGCGGAAGAGATCGACACTCCACAGGTGGTCCTTGGCGTGTCCGATAGCCGCGAGCCACGAGGGGCCATCGCCGCTCGGCGCCGGTCGGTAGTAGCGTATCAGATGGAGCGTCTGCAGACGGCCGAAAGACGCGATGCTTCACTAGACGCACATTCGGATGATGCATCTCGGCAGTCCAATGCTTCCTGCCGCGCGAGTTCCCGCACTGACTGAAGCCTGCCTGAGCTTAGATCGCCTACCCATCTTCGCGCTCGCGCGATGGCTTTGAGCAGCGGAAGATCAATTCGCTTGGGTTCAGAGTTGCCTTCGAGCACAATGCGTATCTCGCTACCGCGTCGCTTGATCTGCATCGGGACGAACTTTGCAATAGTAAGAACCTTGATTTGTCCGTCAGCTAAGGAACGCGGTGTAATCGGGAATTTGAGCGACACGCGCGCTCCCTCGGGACAGAGATCGACTCGTTCGACGAGATCGCAGAGAGTAGTTGTTGCTTCAAAACCTGTCTGGGGCGAATTGCAACTCACGCCGCGGCCGGAGTGTGAAACAAGCCATTGCAATGCGGTCGCCAGCGATATGAGTCGAGGCGCGCCAGCGGACGAGCGGGTATACCGCTCGGTTGCGCCGGCGTTACTCCGGCGAGGCCGTTGTGACAGCGATATTGATTGTAGTAAGTCTGATACGCCTCGAGCTTCCGCTCGAGATCACTCTCGCTCATGAAGCGTGCGCGGGAAAGGCGCTGGGGCATAGATTGCTTCCGCTTGTCGCATTCGGTTCATTAAAATCGACGAGATACTGAGCATTTTCAAGACGGCTGTTCTTTTGCGGATCACAGGCCTTGACAGGCGAGCGAAGATGGCAGCTATTTGGAGGTAGATGGCAGTTATCTAGGACATAGGGGGACCAGACAGTGGACCCGGCGTAATGCTCTACAGAGCAGACGTCGGGTTTTTGTTTTTGGAGCTTAAAGACGAATTTTCCAAAGGCAAAATTGCCGCGGAGTTGCGAGGAAACAGAGCGCGGATCGTAAGAAATCCCGAGGCTTGGAATTTTGAGGAGGTGTGGAGTGGTCAAGGAGACGCAAAAATCAATTTCAGCGTCTGTGTGGCGAATTCCCATTCACGCGGCAGTTGGTGTCTGAAACAAGCCATCGCAATGCGGTCGCCATCGATATGAGTCGAGGTGTGCAAGCGGGGGCGCGGGTGCGCCACTCCGCCGCGCCGGTGTCACTCCCCCCAGTCCGGTGTGACACCGATATTGATTGTAATAGGCTTGGTAATGGTCGAGCTTTCGTTGGAGATCGCTCTGGTGCCAGAACCAGATCCGATCGAGATATTCGCGCCGGATGGTTCCAATCAATCGCTCGACGAACGCATGCGAACGTGGGGTACCGGGAATGGTCTTGATCTCATCGACTTCAAGTACCCGAAGGTTGGCGCGCCAGCGATGAAAGCGAAACAGCGGATCGTGGTCCGACGAAACGGGCCGGGGTAGAGGCTGCCGTGCAATCGCACGATTGAACATCCGGCAGACCCGGATGCCGTCGAGATGGGCTGCCGCGACACCAAAACCAATAATCCGGCGCGTGTAGACGTCCATCACCACCAAGATCCAGTAACTCTTGAGCAGGATTGATTCGACGCGGAACAGATCGACGCTCCACAAGCGGTCCTTGGCGTGCCCGATAGCCGCGAGCCAGTAGGGACCGCCGCCATCCGGTGCCGGTGGATAGTGCCGAATCAGAATGCGCCGGACGACATCCTTGTTGAGGTCGATGCCGAAGGCGCTAGAGATTTGCTCGGCGATCTTGCGGCAGCCGAAGTAAGGGTTGCGCCGTTTCATCTCGACCACCGCGTCGATCAGCTCTCTCGACGGGCCCTTGGGTCCCGGGCGCCGGCGGTGCCCGGAGCTGTAGAGCAAACGATATTTTCGCTTCACCAATGCTCGATGAAGACGCAGGAGGGTCGAAGTCTTCACGATCGCAGCCATCTTGCCCAAGCGGCGGGGCGACACCAGGAGTGTGCAGAACCCGAGAATCACCCGATCCCAACCTGTCAGGTTCGGACTCCGACGCTGCGAACGCTTCATGATGAGCAACTGGTGTTTGACGGCCTGCGATTCAGCCGCCACCGCACGAACCCCGCCCGGACGGGCGAGCCGTGCGAGAGTGACCGGCAGGTGGGCGAATAGAATGAACAGCAAACTCACGGGCGAGCAACTTTAACGCTCCTCGACAGATGCGCAAGTCTGCGCCGCCGCACGATCTTCTGACAGAATCAGTAATTCGCCACACACAGGTTCCCCACGCTTGCAGATGCAGCCGGCAATCCTGACATTACTAAACAACTTCTTAAGGGACTGACCCTTGGTGACCGGTCATACAAGAATCATCTCGACGGGTACGATCAGATGGACGTTTTGACGGGTCGGGGTCCTTCCGAGCGCCACGAGGTGTGGTATTTTGGGGGACCGCATCTTGGAGCCGTCCGAATAGATGATTTCAAGTTTCAGTTCTTTCAACAGCCCTGGGGATGGCCCGGAGAGAAGATCACGACAGACATGCCCACCATCGTCAATCTGCGTCAGGATTCCTTCGAGCGAACGCCATCTATACGCGGCGAGAGCTTCAACGATGCGGGAGGCGGTTACACCAATGAATTCTTTGGGCGCGAATTCTGGCGCTTCGTGATGGTACAGCAATATGTGCTGAGGTTGGCACAAACAGCCATCGAATATCCTCCTATGCAGGCTCCGGCGAGCTTCAACCTCGATGCGATCAAGACTGAAATTCAGGAAAAGATCAAGGAGCACGAAGGACAGTAAGTCCGATCGAAGATTCACGTTGGCAATCATTATTTTATCTAATGAGTACGTAATCTTGAGACCTATTGGAGAGACGTCACATGCGAGTATCGTCCAAATTAGGTCGTCTACGTCGCATCACAATCGTGACCGTCACTAGCACAATCGAACTGTTGAAGCAGTCATACGAAAAGAATTTTCAGACCTCACAAAAGCGATGGCTTTTGTGTTCAGCTGACGGAGCGATTGTTGGACGAAGTTAAAATGAGTGCTCGACTGACCATCGCGAATCATCGGATAACGTTGATTCCAATAGATGCGTCCCGGAGACGAAGAGTTGTAAATGCAATTGTATTGGCGAACCTGATCGTAGCTCTGGCATACGCCAGCACTTTTGCGCAATCTGTCGGAACCAGCGTCTCAGAAGATACGCTCGCGGATGAGGTGAATGATCCAGTAGCGACTCTTACGCAATTTCAACTTAAAGACGAATACACGCCTGCGGAGTACGGAACAAGCGCTCAGCCCAACACGTTGCAAATACGATCGGTGTTCGCGGTAAGGCCACATCTGTTCACGCCGTTGGAACAGCTAGTTCGACCGACTCTCCAGATCGTTACGGTGCCGCGCGGCAAAGGCGCTGCAACGACCACCGCCGTCGATGATTTTCAACTCCTCGATCTCTTCGTGATGCCCGTTCCAGACGAAAAGCAGACCGGCTTTCGATGGGGTGTTGGAACCTATTGGGTTTTCCCAACATCAACCAGTAACTTTACCGGCAATGGGGCATGGCAATTAGGGCCGGCTTGGGGCTTTTCCTGGCAGATTGGAAGGTTGAAGATCGCAGCGTTGTTTCAGCAAGCGACTTCCTTCGCATATACCTCAGCCAAATCGAAATCAGTGGCGCAACTGCAGATTCAGCCGATCTTGAACTACGACTTGACGAACGGCTGGTATCTGACGTCGAGCAACGCCAACTGGAAAATTAACCTGAGACATAAATCGTCGACCGAGATTCCCATTAGTGCTGGCTTTGGCAAGATCTGGAAATGGACTAACGGTTATTCCGTGAATGCCGCCATACAGAGCGAATGGACGGCATATCGTGAGTTTACGAGTCAGACCGAGCAGTTCACGCTAGTATTTCAGCTCAGTCTGTTATTGCCGGAAGTTAATCTATGAGATTCGCTTGCACCAACTCTTGAAAATGCGAACATATCCTAGGAGGAAGGAACGATGCAGAGTTATGCAGCGCCAGCATTACGGACGGAGGGCGGGGCGTTCACGCGGAGGGTCGGGACACTACTTCTCATCGGCTTCACCGCGCTCACGCCTATGCTCGGGTGTTCGTCAAGCACGCCGAACCCAGCCGCCTCAACTCAGACACAAGTCCTCGCGAGTTTCGACTTGTCGAAATGCGAAAGCATGGGCAGCGGTCTTTACAAGTGTCCGGCCGTCGACAAACCACTGTGCGACTCGACTTATGCCGGTGATATGCAATGCGTAAAAATCGGCAAAAAAGGTAGCGTCTTCGTAATGGCGCCGACCGAAACACCTTAATCTGATACCGAGCGCTGCGTCGGACATTGGCGATAGGTACCGCCGAAGCGCGGCCGGCCGAGATGTGGAAGATGTCTAAATCGCTCATGCCAGCGAATCGGACTTCCTTCAAGCGAGCACCAATATACCCTCAAGATAATTGGCAACGGAGATACAGCTCCGATTACGTTACTGGCTCGCTACGGAGTTTTGGCCCAGGGCGGGCCAGTTTTACCTGGCGATTCTCGTCGCGCAACTCGTTAGTATGCAATTGGTTCGAGCGGCAGCAGCCAACTCTTCAGGCGTTTCAACGCCAAGAGCAAGCTCTGTGGGCCGGAGAATCGATGAGCCTGCGACAATGCCGAGACAGCGGGTGAAATTTTGCTGTCGAAATGCCGGCGAGCGGGGAGTACCTAGAGAAGCGGATTACCTTAGGGAGATTTGGGCGCTGCATTGATGTCTTCGATCACAGAGGCCGGCGGATTTATACGGAAAGAACTGGTCGCTGCCTGGCCCGTCTTTGTGTTTTTTCTGACAGGGTTCTCTCTGATGATTCTACTCATCAAGCTGACCCTTGCGAAGTTTTCGATTGAAATCAC
>JASHQJ010000171.1 GCA_030037595.1 Candidatus Binataceae bacterium | reverse complement strand
CGTGCCCATGGTTCGGCGTCAGCATGGTCCCGACCTCGAAGTAACTGACGATCGGCATGTTGATCAGTAATCCGAAAACGCCGGCGGCGACGAAGCTCCAGAAGCCCACCGCGATCCGAAAGTAGAAAGTCCATCGATGCGGTATCGACACGCGCGGTGCCCCCGGCTCACGCGGATAAAATCCCACGCATCGAGCGTTAGCAGCACTAGCGGCACGACTTCGAGCGCCGAGAAAGTCGCGCCGATAGCCATCGTCATGCTCGACTCACCGAAGTACCAATGATGGCCGGTGTCACGTTGACGAAGAGCTCGAAAAAAAATCGTCGACCCAGAGATGAATGATCCAAAAGCGCCAGTTATCGACCACCGCGTAGTTGGTTGTGCTCAAGTAAAAGAATTGCCGGCAGGTAGAAAATTGGAATCGCCAGGCCGGCGAGAAAGAATAGCCACGAAAGCTCGCCGCGCTCGCCCACGCGCTCCACGCGAAGAACGCGGTCAGGTCGTGAAGCTCGCCGGGATCGCTTATGAAGTCTTTAGGCAGGCCGCCATTGTGCGCGGGATTGGCGAAATACTCGCGCCACTTTTCCTGCTGCTGCCGATACGAGTCGGCTTCGGCGTCTGTAAAACGTTAGAGTACCGGTCGCCGGATCGTAGCGATTCTGCTTGATGATGCGGGCGACCTTGGCGTGGAGCATCGGCGTGGCGGTCGCCGTCACGGAGCCTGCTGGAGCGCCCTGCGCCGCTCTCAGAGGCGACAGCACGTCCAGCGCCATCGTGTGCAGATATTCGGCCGAGAAGTCGGGGCCGAGATATGCGCCATGGCCCCAGATCGTTCCGTTCTCCATCAGACCGTGGCGCAGGAACACTTGCTGACCTAATGTTATATCTTCGCTGGTGAAGAGCGTTTGGCCCGTCTCGTCGATGACCTTCGCCGGCACTGGTGGAGCGTCGCGATAGGTGCGGCGGGCGAGGAAGCCCAACACCGAAAAGCCGAGCACCATCAGAATGACGAACGAGCGCCTCCACCAAGGAGAGAGCTGCGCATCCATCTGATTCTCCGATCCAAGCGTTCGTGCGATTCTCTTGCGGGCTACTTTCTGGCAGATAAGGAATCATCGCGGGCACCCAGCAGCGCCGCAATGCCTTAGGGGTTGATAGTTTATCCGCGCGTATCCAAACTTGGGCGATGAAAGACACGCGGGATTTCGAGACGATTAGGGTCGATGTTGACGGAGCGCTGGGACGGCTCACGCTGAATCGCCCGGAGCGGCTGAATGCCGTCGGCGCGACGATGCTGAGAGAGTTAGCCCAGGCGGCGCACTGGTTCGACGAGCATAGCGAGCTTCGCGTTGTGATCGTGAGCGGCGCTGGCCGGTCATTCTGCGCCGGCGCCGACCTGAAAGACTCGCCCGTCGCGGTGGGTGAGCGCGCCTCGTGGCTCGCGCGGCGCGAGGCTGGTCAGCTTGGGCTTCGCGCTGCCGACGCGCTCGAGAACATGCACGCGGTCACGATTGCCGCCGTGCACGGATATTCGGTCGGCGGCGGGGTCGTGCTGACGGCAGTGTGCGATCTTCGCATCGCTGCCGAGGACGCGTCGTTCTTCATCCCCGAAGTAGAGCTCGGTATCCCGCTCGCGTGGGGCGGAATCCCGCGTCTCGTGCGCGAGATTGGACCGGCACTGACCAAGGAACTGGTGATGACGTGTCGGCGCTTCAGCCCGGCGGAAGCCAAGGCGATCGGCTTCATTAATCGCGTCGTGCCGGCAGAGCGCCTGATGGCGGAGGCCGAGCAACTCGCGAACGAACTCATTGCGATGCCTTCAGTGCCGGTCGCGATCACCAAGGAGCACGTCAACGCCGTCACGCGCGCAATGGGCGTCGGCTCGACCGCGTTCGGCGACGGCGACGCGCTGCTCAGTGCTATCGGTGAAGATGAATCGCGCGCGGCGGCGCGCCTCTATCGCGAGAAGGCGCTCGGCAAGAAGAAATCCTGAAGAAATTCTTGCGCGAATCAGATCGCGCGCAGCTCATCCGAGATATCGCCGCGCGTCGCCGAAAGCGCAGGTATCAAGGTGCTCACGATTCCGATTATCGCGGCAATGATGACGCCCGACGCGATGTTGCGATTGGGCAGGCTGATCGCGTAGGCGAGCAATCCAATCGACTTCGATGCGTAGGGCAAGAGCTTCAGCCCGAAGTACGCGCCGCCACAGCCGAGGATTCCGCCAACGAGGCCAATGGCGAGCCCTTCCGACACCATCAGCACGATCACCGTCTCGCGCGTGAAGCCCATCGAGCGCATCACGGCGAGCTCGCGCCGGCGCTCCCGCACCGACATCGCGGCAGTGTTGGCGGCAACCAGTCCGATCGCGACGATGACGATCGCGGCGAGAATCTTCGCGCCGTCCAGTAGCACGCGCATCTGGCCGACACGATTTTCCGAGACTGCGAGTTCGGACTCGGTCCTGGTCTCGAAGGAAGCATTGGCAAAGGTCTCGTCGATATCGCTGATCACGGCAGGAATCGATGACGACTTATCGACCTTCGCCCAGAAGATATTCACCGTGCCGGGCCGGCCGAGGGTCTCGTCCAGGTAATCGCGCCGGAAGAGCACGACAAACGACGCGGTGGTGCCGCCCATCGTGCCGACGATGTTGAGCGGCAGATCGACCGGCTGGTTGATGCCGTGCAGGATTATCTGATCGCCGACTCTCCATCGAAAACGATTCGCAAGCGTCCGGCCTACCAGCGCTGCGGTCCTGACGCGGGCGAACTCCTCTTCGCCGGTCGGCGAGATTCCCCAATCGGGGAAAACCTCCGCGAAGTGCTCGGGATCGGCCGCCAGTGCCGCGACCTGCTCGCCGGGAGTTCGATAGGTCGAGAGAAAAATCGATTCGCCGATTACATTCTCGACGTGGCTGATCGCTTGGATTCGGCCGAAATAAGCGTAGGGCAGCGTGTTCGAGAAGTAGCCGCCCTTGTTGTACACAACGAGGCGCAGGCTGTTCGCCCGGTCGCGCAGGATCTGGTTGACGAGATTCGGCAGGCTCATCAGACCGGCGAAGATGAAGATCGACACCGCGATCGAGAGCACGGTGAGAATCGTGCGGCGCGCATTGCGCATCAGGTTGCGCACGATGAGCGGCAACAACTTGAGCATCGATCCGTCCTTGACCGAATCGTACACCCGCGCTGCCCGCGAGAAGAGGCCGTCGTCGGGACGCCATCAACCGCGCTGACCCGATCGAAGTCCGAGGCTCAGATACTTGCCTGCGTATTGTAGAGGCGCGCGTAGGCGCCGGCTGAGTTGATCAGCTCAGCGTGCGTGCCTTGCTCGGCGATTCCATCTTCGGTCAGCACCAGGATTCTTGGGCGTGCCTCACCGTCGATCGCCGGTGCGCGATAACGATCGTTGTGCGGCTCCGCGCCAGGCAGAGCAGCGACTCCTGCACCGCTCTTTCGCTTTCATTGTCCAGGGCGCCGGTCGCCTGGTCGAAAATCAGGATTGGCGGATCCTTAATAAAGACACGCGCGATGCTGAGTCTTTGCTTTTGGCCCCCCGAGAGTTTCACGCCTCGTTCGCCGACCTCGGTGTCAGCGCCGCGATGAAGTCATAGGCATGAGCTTGTTTCGCCGCCTCGACAATTTCATCGATAGTGGCGCCGGGCTTTCCATAGCGCAGGTTTTCAGCCACTGTTCCCGCGAACAGATACACGTCCTGCTGCGCGATTCCGATATTCTTCCGCAACGAAGACGGCCGAAGATTCCTGACATGAATTCCGTCGATGACAATTTCGCCGCTGGTCGCGTCGTAGAAGCGCGGGATCAGGGAGCAAAGCGTGGTCTGGCCGACGCCCGAAGCGCCGACTAACGCGACAAACTCGCCCGCACTTATTTCGAGCGACAAATTCTTCAGCACCCAGGGAGCATCGTCGGCATATCGGAAACTGACCTCGCGGAACGTTATGTCTCCGCGAACATTCAACAACTCCGCGGCGCCAGCCAGGTCGGGCAGATCGGGCTCCGTCTCGAGCATCTCGATCAAGCGGTCGAAGCCGGTGCTCCCTTCGTGGTAGAGCCGCGCCAAATTTACCAGCCGACGAATCGGATCGACCAGCACTGCCACACAATGCAGCAAGGTGAGCAGGTCGGCGAGGTCGAATGATGCCCGAGCAATACCTGCCGCGCCGAAAACGATTACGGTGATCGTAATGAGCTGCGTGAAAGCGGCCATCCCGCCCGAGAACCACCCTTCGCTCCGATAGCCGGTGCTCCGGCTCGCGAGAAATCGAAAGTTCTCGTAATTGAAGCGTGCGTTTTCCAACGCCTCGTTGGTGAAGGACTTAACGACCCGGATGCCAGCCAGCGAATCCTCGGCGCGTGCATTGATATCGCCGCTACTATCCTTGCTCGCTCTGAGCGCGGCAATCATGCGGTGTCTGAAATGCAACGCGAAGATGAGCGTCACGGGAAGGAAGCAGAGAACGATAAGCGTCAGTGTGGGATCGATGTACGCGAGGATAACGAGGCCTCCGATCAGCTCGCGCGCGGCGATCGAGAGATCTTCCGGCCCATGCTGGTAGAGCTCGGCGAGAGACAGCAGATCGTTGGTGATCCGCGTCATGAGCTGACCTGTTCTTTGCCAGTCGTAAAAGCTGAACGAAAAGTTTTGGTAATGCTCGAACAGCTCGCGGTGCATGTCGCGTTCCATCTTCGCGCCCATCACATGGCCCTGGAAATCCACGAACAGCGTGCACAGGGCCCGGAGCGCGACCAGCGCGAGCATCACGGCGCCTAGGGGCATATATCCTAATGAGTTCGGCGCGCGCGCTGGCATCCGCCAGCAGCTTCTTGGTGATGATGTTCGCCAGCACCGGCAGCATCAAGGCTGCGGCCGAGATGACGATGGCCGAGAGGAGGTCCGCGATCAGCAGTCCTCGATACGGCTTATAGCTCGATACGGCTTATAGTAGGAGAGAAACTTTCTGAATCGGGTGCCCGCGAATCGCGTCGCGGATCGAGCCGTCAGCTTGGATTTATCGGCGCCTGCGCGCGCTCGCCCCCCGAAAAGCATCTTTCGCATACGAACTCCATGTCCTTCTGATGGGTGAAAGCATCGGTTTGAATGGACATGGAGCTCGTCATTTGAAGCTCCTCGAGAGTGAGTTGCCGAGTCATCAGGACGATATCCACCAAAGGCGCAGCATTACAGTCAGCCGTTCGGCAGGCGGAAATGATTGTTTTTCTGTTGAGGTGGTGATTACAGCAGCGCGCCGCGGAATGGCTCGTCGCGCGGCGGCGGATACTGCAGCAGATTGATCGCCCACTTGCGCGCCTGGCGGAGCGCATCTTCGGCTCGGCGGAAGAGCCGCTCGCGATGCATCACGCTCCAGACGTACACATCGACGGAGGGTTCATCGTAGAGAGTTACGTCGATTAGCCAATCCTCGAGCGCCGGCCCGCAGACCAAGAGCCTCAGCAGGCGGCCGTGATCGATCACGACGCCGCGTGCCTCGCGCGGCAGCCGGAATTCATCCTTGATGCGCTTGATGAGGTGGGGAGGATAGTGATCCGGCGTCATCGCGACGTAAGCCCATTCGCCGGGCGCGGGATTCGCCTCGCGCGCGATGCGCAGGTTGTTGTCGGTGAGATCGTCCTTGGCGCGATCCTGATCGTAATCGCGAGCGACCTGGTAGAAGGCCATCGCGACCGGCAACTGTGGCATCTCGGTCTCGGACTTGACCTGCTTGGGCCGTTTGACGACGGTCTCGACCCACCATCGATTTTCGACGTTGGGTTTCTGCGCCATCAGGAGATACCGCGAACCTTGCGCGCGCGGATTTTCGCGCCCTTGGCGCGGCGTGCGATCGCAGTGCGCGAGCGTCGCCGCCGGCTCGCGCTCGATGATACTGCAGCGCGGCGTGACGCGGCGCGTGCGACAACCGCTCGCCGCCTCGCGCTGCGGCTTGCTGGCACGCTTCGGACGCGGCGCGGGCGCGCGCGGAGACCGGTGATCATGCGGCGCGCGAACACGTTGGCCTTTCGTTCGGCATCGGTCCAAAGCAGATAGTGGCCCATCTCGTGATAGACCATCTGCACCCACAGGCGCTCGGTGTAGTAGATGCGCCCGCGCTTCCATCGGCTCGGATGGACCAGGTGAATCCGGCCGTCCTCGTAGGTTTTGCCAGCGGTTTTTCCCCAGTCAAGGTACTCGAACCACTCGATTCGCGGGAGCTTGACGTTGTAGTAACGGCAAAGCGCCGAGATCGCACGGCGGAACGACGATTGCCGATGAGAATTGAAAAAATCAGCGATATCGCGGTCAATTTCCCGTCGATACAAGATGGGCGGAACCAGCATTCGCACGACGAAGGAGCCTCCAGGGAAGCAGGTGGCCAGATCATACGGAGGCAAGTCGCGTTCAGTCAAATGAAGCCGACCAAAAGCTGAAAAAGAACGACGTTTTACGTAGGTGCAGGCTTACCAAGTGCCTCTGGCAGAAGGACCTGGCCTAATCGAGCGATTTGAACTCTAGCCCAGCGCGCCGGATTCTTTGAGGCGCGCGATGTCCTCCCACATGTAGCCGATTTCGAGCGCCACCTCCTCCGTATGCTGGCCGAGCTCGGGCGCGAGGCGATGAATCGGCGGCGTATCGTCGCCAAACTCGATTGGACTGTTAACCAGGCGCATATCGGGAAGGTTCGGATGGTCAACTCTCGCGAATGCGCCGATCGCCTCGGCCTGCGGATCTTTCAGCACTTCAGCATCGGTGCGCACAGGCGCCCAGATGAGCTTGTGGCGATCAAGAATCGGCGCCCATTCATCGTTTGTCCGCGCCGCAACCGCCGCATCGATCTCGGCTGTTAGCGCTGCGCAGTGGCGCGCGCGCGATCGCGCGTCGTGGAAACGCGGGTCATCTTTCCAAGCGGGATGATCGAGCGCCGTGCAGAAATCCGCCCAGAAGCGATCGCTCTGCACCATCACGAAATAAACCCAGCGGCCGTTCTTGCACTTGTAGGAGCTCCAGAGCGGATTGATCCGCTTCATACGATCCTCAGACACAGGAGGAACACCGGTCAGAAGACCAGTGGTCAGGTCGGTAGCGTTCATCCAGAGACCCATCGCGAAGAGCGACACCCTGATTTCGCGGCCGCGCCCGGAGCGTTCGCGCGCGAACAACGCAGCAGAAATCGCGCCCGCAAGTCCGAGCCCGCAAGGATGATCGATCATCGCGGGACGTTGCGCCGGCGGCGGCATCCCCGGCTCCGCGATTGTCGCCATCAGGCCCGAGCGCGCCCATGCCGCCGCGTAGTCATACGCCGGCCGGTCCTTGTCTGGCCCGCGATGCCCATAGCCGTTCAGCGTCGCGTAGATGAGCCGCGGATTCGCCGCGCTCAGCGTCGCGTAGTCGAGCTTCATCCGCGCGAGCGCCTCGGGACGCAGGCTCGTGACGAACACGTCGGCGCGCTCGACGAGCTTGAGCGCGAATTCGTGGCCACCGATCGTGCGCAAATCGACCGCGACCGAGCGCTTGTTGCGATTGTCGAGTTCGAAGGCAGGCCGGATATTCACGTCGGAGCGCGCCGCTGCGCCGGTCACGAATCCGCGCGTCGGGTCTCCGCCATTTGGGTCTTCGAGCTTGACAACGTCGGCACCCCAATCAGCCAGCACCACCGCCGTGGATGGCCCCGCCACCCACATCGCGAGTTCCACCACCTTCACGCCCTCGAGTGGACGATCCATGCGCGAGTCTCCTTGCGATTCGAATCAGGATCGAATTGCTAGCAGGACTCGCGCGGCGATCAAACCACCGCGATGCGGGTGCGGGCTCTCCGCGGGAGCGTTACGCTGGCCGCGCGTGAGTGACGCGCAGCGGGCGGCGCGAATGCCGCCGACGCACACGATTCACCGTGAGGCGCTGCATGCGGCTCGCTTCCTTCAGCCGTAGCCGCATGGGAGTTACGCGCCCCGATGTGACCATGTCGCGCAGCCGCCATCGCAGCCCCTCCGGATCCATCCCGAGCGCGTCGCACACGCTGTCGAATGACAGCGGCGACGACACAGAGTTGGCGAAGATCCAGTTCCAGGCCTCGTTGAAGCAGTTGCGCTTGCGAAGGTTCTGCGAACCGTTGAACTCCTGCACGACGTTGATCGCGTCGGCTAGCACCGCAAGCATCAGACGCTGCTCGCTGGTCAGCGCACGGGTACCCACCAGTTCGAAGAACTGGCTGCGCAGTATTACATCGGGGAAGGGACGCGAATCGACGGCAGGAGCCGCCTGATTAAGCTGGTACATTGCTCAATCACCTCCACCGCTAAAGCCTTTCGATTGATCTTGCTCGCGCACACGCATCTCCTGAAGCACTGACAGCCCTCCTTATGCAGCGCACGCTCCGAGCTAATGGTCTCGGTCGGGAGAAGAACCTTAATGTGAACTAAGCATCATTGCAAGCGAATCAGCGAGTCCTGATTTATGTCGGCGACATAGGAATAAGCGTGAGTCAGAATTCGAGTGAGGAAAGATTAGCTTAGAACATACCTATGCAGAAAATTCTCCATTTGGGCAGCCTTTTCAACTGACCTCGAAGGATTCGCGTCCGTTTGTCGGTGCGTGGCGAATCAACATCGATTGCTTCGGCGCAATATCGCGCCGCTGATCGCCTTTCTGTTATAGTTGCGCCGAACCGCTGGCATCCCACCCTGGAGTGAAAAAATCATGGCTGATTTCTACGGCAAGGAAACGTCGACACATCTTCGCACGCTGCGCCAGAACTCGCCCGATCAGTTCAAGGGCTTCCTCGAATTCGACAAGGAGGTCTTCAAGGACGGCGCAATTCCGAGCAAGACCAAGGAGTTGATGGCGATAACCGCGGCGCACGTCACGCAGTGCCCGTGGTGTATCGAGGCGCACGTCTCTCGCGCCAAGGAAAAGGGATGCACCGATCAGGAGATCGCCGAGGCGGTGTGGGTTGCGGCCGCGATGCGCGCGGGCGCCGCGTTCAGTCACGGCGCGATCGCGATGGCCGTCGCCGAGGAGCACAAGCACTAGCAACCGGCTATTCGGTCGGGCAGCATTGAATTGATGACTCAAAGCAACGGGGTTCGTAAGACCAGGCCGGTCGATATCGGCGGAATGATCGTTGGCGGCGGCGCGTCGATCGTTGTGCAATCGATGTGCGCGACGCGCACGATCGACGTCGATCAAACCGTCGCGCAGGCGCATCAGCTTGCCAAGGCCGGCGCCGGCATCGTGCGCATCGCGATGGACAGCGACAAGGAACTGCCCGCGCTCGCCGAGATTCGCCGCCAGACCAAGGGCATCGTGCTCTCGGTCGACTTGCAGGAGAACTACAAGATCGCCGACCGCGTCGGGCCGCACGTTGACAAGATTCGCTACAACCCCGGCCATCTACATCACGTCGATAAGAAGAAGAACATCGAGCAGAAGGTGAAGTGGCTGGTTGACGTCGCGCGCGACAACAACCTCGCGATCCGGATCGGCGTCAACTGCGGCTCGGTCGCGCCCGCGTTCCTCGAAAAGTATCCCGCCGATCAGCTCACCGCGATCGTCGAGTCAGCCGCGTACCACTGCGACTTGATGGACGAATACGGCTTCACGCGCTTCGTCGTGTCGCTCAAGGATTCCGATCCCAAGAAGGTGATCGAGGCCAACCGCCGCTTCGCCGAGCGCCGGCCCGACGTGCCGATTCATCTCGGCGTGACCGAGGCGGGCCTTCCGCCCGACGGCATTATCAAGACCCGCATTGCATTCGAGAAGCTGCTCGCGCAGGAAATCGGCGAGACCATCCGCGTTTCGCTCACGCTGCCGAACGAGCGCAAGCACGAAGAGGTGATCGTCGGCCACAAGATTATCGACGACGTGAAGCAGGGCCGCTTCATTTCGGTGCCGGACCTCGCCGGCCTCAACATCATCTCGTGCCCGTCATGCTCGCGGGTCGAGAATGAGAAATTCGTCGAACTGGCCCAGCAGGTGAAGGTGCTTACCGAGTATGCGCGGCGCTACCAAATCACGATCGCGGTCATGGGATGCCGCGTGAACGGCCCCGGCGAGACCGACGACGCCGACCTCGGCCTCTGGTGCGGGCCGACGACCGTCAACCTAAAGAAGAAAGATCACAAGATCGGATTCTTCGGCTACGACGAGGTGCTGCCTCGTCTTCGCGTGGAGCTCGACAAATTGATCGCGGAGCGCGGCGGCGCGGCGCAATCGGCGAACTGAGATGGCGCTCGCGTCCCCAGCCACGCGAGATAGCTTCCGACCAAAACGAAATTCGGTGATGACGTTGGCGGCGGGCTTAAGCCCGCCGCTTGTTCTCAGTACGGAGCTGCCTTCGGCGATTTACAGGCGTGGTCGATCTTGTCCTGCGGAACGTCGGTGCCGCCCTGCAGGGTTGCGATCAGGCGCTTCGCATTGGCGATCTTCTCGTCGTAAGCGGCCTGTGTGGTGGGTTCCTGACTCCAGCCTTTGCGGGCTTCCCTGAAGTGATCGATACATCCCTGGAGCTGCGTGATCTTCGGATTCGCCGCCGCAGGTGCCTGCGCAAATGCTCGCGATGAAACAATCGCTACCCCGCCTGCCAGGCTCGCCACCAGGGCGGTCATAACTAGGGTCTGCTTTCTCATCTGGCTCTTTTTATCCTCCCATGCCCATGAATCGCTTAGAAAAATCCCACGATGATGTAGCAGATCGGACTCGGCGTCGTCCGCGATTTCGCAATGCGGCTTCGTGAAAAGATTGTTGCTGTACGATTACGGCGCGGCTTGCGAAATCAGCGTGGCCGCGACGCAGTAATCAGTTCATCGCACGTCGGCTGAAGCCCTACCGAGATTCGCCACGGTGGCGGGCGCCGCAGGCACCGCTTCCGTTGTCACGATCGCGATCTCCTGGTCGCGGCCGACGCCGGAAATTACGAGCGTACCAACCCTCTGTCCTTTGCTCACCGGCGCCGCAAGTCCGTAGTCCAGGTTCGCATGGACACTGAGAGAGGGTTGCTGCTGGTTTCGCCTTACCACGATCAGCGGCGCGCGCGCGGGCGCGATTGCAACCGTGGCTGCGGCGCCGTTACGCACGGGGAGCGAGCTTGGGACGCTGGCGCGCCAATCCGGCGCGACCGTTGTGTACATATCGAACACCCAGTCGAGGACGTTCTCGCTGTTGACGGCGCGGTCGTGCATCGTTGGCGAACCCATCACCGCCGAGATCACCTCGAGGCCAGGCGTGGTTGCCGAGGCGATCAAGTGAAAGCCCGCTTCATCGACATGCCCCGTCTTGAGGCCATTGACACGCGCGTCCATGAACAACAGCGGATTGGTGTTCTGCTGATTGTAGCCGTTAAAGCTGTAGTAAGTGCGCGAAGTAAATGTCACGGCTTCTGGAAATTCGTTCGCCACCGTCCGCCCTAGCAGCGCCATATCCTCCGCGGTCACGTATTCGCCCGGCATCGGCAGGCCGTTCGGCATAGCGAAATGACTATTTACCATGCCGATCCGTTCAGCCTCGTCATTCATCATCACGACGAAGTGATCGCTGTTGCCACCGATCAAGTCCGCCAGCGCCACGGCAGCGTCGCAGCCCGAATGCACCATCATCCCGTAAAGCAGTTGCCGGACGGTGACCTGTTGTCCGAGGTTCAGCATCATCCGGGACAGCGTCGGATCCTTGGCTACGTCGGCCGCCTCTTTCCCGACTACCACGTTGGTGTCGAGCGAGATGCGGTTCTGTTTGATCGCATTCAACGTGATGTAAAACGTCATCAGCTTGGCCGAGCTGCCTGGCTGCATGCGGTCTTGCGCTTTGGACTCGTAAAGGATGGTGCCGGTCCGCCCCTCGATAACGTAGGCGGAATGCGCATCGAAGGGAAACCTTGCGGGTACATTTTCATAGGTTTGGACCGGGCGCGGCGGCGGAATGTAATAGGGTGGTGCGCTCTGCTCAGACGCGCATCCAGTGAGCGCGGCGATCAGCACCGCGGCGGTGAGAATCCGAACTCCGACGCTGCGATACCGGACCGCTTTCATCCCACCCGTTCATTTATATGACGAACAGTAGTCAACGGGAAGTTTCAATGCCCGACCATGGTGAGTGCCGCTGTCGGCCGCGAGCTCGTTCACGACGTTTTCCACGCGTCTGCCGCGTGCATCAGGCCCGGATTAATTACGGACCCAGGAGCTTGTTTCGCCGTCTCCCGATCTAGAAAATGAGACCTATTCGTTTAACCCGGTGGAGCCTGCGACAGGACGCAGAGCACGCCGCCGCAACCGCTGCTGCGCCCCGAGCGGCGCAGAGAAAGGATTCGTGTCAGAACTCGAGTCGTTTGGCGGCTCTAACGATTCAGCCGCCGCACCGAACAGCAAAGCCGCCGGCTCTTTGGTGAACAGCCAGTTCCTGGCGCCGCTTATCGTCGGCTGTGCGCTCTTCATGGAGATGCTCGATTCGACGGTCATCTCGACCGCGCTTCCGGCGATTGCGCACTCTATGCACCAGAGCCCGATTCGCCTGAACCTCGCAATCACCGCTTACCTGTTGAGCCTCGCCGTCTTCATCCCGATCAGCGGCTGGATCGCTGACCGCTTCGGCGCGCGCACCGTCTTTCGCACCGCCATCAGCATCTTCACCATTGGCTCGGTCTGCTGCGGCATGTCGCATTCGCTCGGACAGCTTGTCGCCGCGCGCATCCTGCAGGGCTTCGGCGGCGCGATGATGGTCCCGGTCGGCAGGCTGATCGTGCTCAAGACCGTATCGAAAGCCGATCTCGTCACCGCGATGTCGTATCTCACCGTGCCCGCCGTGCTAGGTCCCGTCGTCGGACCGCCGGTGGGAGGCTTCATCGTGACTTACTACTCGTGGCGATGGATCTTCTTCATCAACGTACCGATCGGGATCATCGGCATCACGCTGGTCACGCTCTA
>JASHQJ010000170.1 GCA_030037595.1 Candidatus Binataceae bacterium | reverse complement strand
TCGCTCGACAAGGATTGTCCCCACCCACGTGATGTCCAGCCGCTGCGGCGAGGCCGGGTCATAGCACTCCCACAAGTCGACGGTCTGCACCACCGCGACGAACGCCTCGCGGCCTGAACATATCGGTCATCGACTGCGAACAGTTGCGTATCTGAATGCGATGCGTCGTCGAAATGTCTGCGACTAAGGGCAATTCGATCCGGGTCCCGCGTTCTCACCCTAGCATCGGCAGCCTCGTCTGATTGCTCCTCGCGGGAGGCTACTCCCCTATTCTCCTTTAATTGGAATTTTCAATACGGACAGGACGAAACCTAAGACAATAAATAGGCGTCAGAGTCGTCGCGAATCAGCACGGCTATCTGCGCTTGCGCAAACTGGTCGGTCGGAAAAAAAATAGACTCCAGTCTATGGGCACCTCGAGTCTTCATGTTCAGCAGCGTTTTGGAGTTTACTCGGTGCAATTCAGTGGCTCGCCATCGAAGTCCGAGCGGTCTGAGAGGAACTGCCAGGTTCGATCTCGATCGCAAATGGCGTCCGCAATGGACTTGCGGCGGCGCTGCAGATAGCCGTTTCGGACGGCAGCATACATATCGAGCGACGTGTCTTCGACATCGTCATACATAGTCATGTTGTTCGCCCGCTCATTGATGATTTGGCCGGCACTGCGTCCGAAATCGGCAAAGAATGGAGTAACAAGATAAGAGAGCGGATCCATGAAGGAGTCAGCCGCATAGCCGATCGCATCGCGCACCGTAAATGGAGGAAGCACCGGCAGCACCAGGTAAGGCCCCGGCTTGACACCGTACATAGCAAACGTCTCACCTGTATCCGCATCACTCTTATGGAGCCCTAGATGAGAGGCAACATCAAATAGTCCCGCGACGCCGAATGTAGAGTTCAGTACGAATCGCGCGATTTCTTCTCCAGCGCTCGGAAACCTGCCTTGCAGAACCTTGTTGACCAATCGTCTGGGCATCGCGATGTTATCGAATGCATTCGCAAGACTCTGCCGCAACGGATGGGGGAATACCTTGGACCAGACTTCGGCGGCAGGTTTCAGTGCGTAGCGGTCGAGCACGTTGAAGTTGAACGAGAATGTCTTTTCGTTGAACGATTCCCAAGGATCGTAGTCGACCCCCTCATTCGCCGCAGATGTATGAAACATAGACGGAGAGTCGGAAGCGATAGCCGCTCGTTCAACCGGGTCATAATTGGTGGTTGAACGGTTCCTTTGCGTGGAGGAACCGCAAAGAGTGATATTCAACAAAAAGAAGACCGCAACCACACTATGTGAGAGCAAGCGCCCGCCTGATGATAGGGCGTTCTCGGGATCACATTCTACGGAGCAAACCGCTGTTTCACTCATAGTGCGGTACCTCGTCATGAGTTGGCTCGGTCTCCGTAGCGGAATAGCTGTAAGCCAATAGAGAAGGACGCGAGACTATAGCCCAAGAGCACAATCAGCTCTCTGGAAATTCCCGCGATACTACGGTCGCGCAATATCACATCCTGGATTGCGGACATCGACCATGACGTCATCAGTAATCGTGCTATCGATTGCATCGCATGTGGGAGATCATAGAGTGGCCAGAAGAGTCCGCCGAGCGCGGCCAACACGAACGCCACTGCCAGACCGACCGGAATTGCTTGTTCTCGTGTGCGGACAAAAGCCGCAACGACGGCTGCGAAACAGGTCATAGAAGTCACTACCGCGGCCGCGACCACAACTATCGCGACTGGTGAATGTCCTAGCTTGAGGCCATAGACGAAATGGCCGAACAGCAGAAGGACCAGCAGTTGCGCGGTTCCGACGATCAGTCGAGCAAGCAATTTACCTCCAAGGAGTGAAGCCCGCGGCAAAGGCGCCATCGAAAGTCGGCGGCTCGTGCCCCATACTTCTTCCTCGCGCA
Source organism: Candidatus Binataceae bacterium (assembly GCA_030037595.1). Classification (GTDB taxonomy): domain Bacteria; phylum Desulfobacterota; class Binatia; order Binatales; family Binataceae; genus JASHPB01. The sequence goes on along the minus strand of JASHQJ010000170.1, from coordinate 1,786 downwards.
GAGCGAGTGACACGCTGAAGATCAGAGTTAGAAGCACGAACATCAGACTGAATCCTGGGATATTCTGCTCGAGCGAAGAGAACGAAACGTGATCGCCGCTGATATTCCGTTCGTGCAGCGTGAGCAACTCCTGACTGAATGGATCGCCCAACGAAGCGGTCTCGTGATCAGCTAACAGCATCACCACTTTGATCGCCTGAAGCTCTTGCCATTGAGCAGGATCGGTAAGCAACTCGACGCTCGTCGGCTTTTGCGATAGGTAACGCTTACTCAGCTCCCGCGGCAGAACGAGAGCGGCGGCAGCGTCATTTGCCTCGGCTACCAGATGCTGTGCCGTCGCGCGCGACACCTGGCGCACATCTAGATGTTCGCTGAATGCACGAATTAGCGCGGTTGCCACTGGGCCCTGATCTTCATTGACGATGGGAAACAAGATGCTCTTGCTGCCTGCGCCCGACTGGGTCGCAGCCGCGATGACCATGATCACCACGATTGGCACCACCAGTAACGCAACAAGGCCGAAGCGATCGCGGCTTATCAGTCGAAGATCCTTGAGCATTACTGTAAGGGTCTTCACCACTATGCCTCGCCGCTGGAGTTGCCGTACTTACGCCGCATCAACGCAAGCAAATCGTCAACGCTCATCTTCGACAGGAGATCGTCAAGCTGACTTCCAAGATTCGCGGTGAGGCTTACGTCTTCGACCTTGATCGAATTCGCGAGCCAGATGTCGCCCGATGGCCTCAGGTGATATACGACGTCGAATTGATCACGCGGCGTCACGATCTTGGTGTCGACGATCGCACCATCGGCAGCCAGCTGTTCACCGGCATAAACAAAATCAGGATTCTCGAACAGCAGGAGCTTTTGCACATAAGTGCGCTCGAGGAGTTGGTGAAAGAGCTCCAGGAATTCCGTCTGCTGTGATTGTGTGAAGGTTGGCCAGTGTTGTCCGAGCGCTTCGCGTCCCATTGCGTCGGTGTCCAGGAATTTACTGAAGAGGGATGAGAGCGCGGCCAACTTTTCGTCGTGCGTCTGGCCGCCTGCGACGATCGTACGCGCCTGCTCGAGTATTGTGCGCGTGTAGTCGAGCGGCGTCGGCGCCGCGGCCCAGGCCGGCATCGCAACGAAAAGGCAAATGCAAAGAAGGGTGGATAGTTTCTGCATCAGCCGCTGACCTCCTTGCGAGAGAGGTGAAGAAAGAGATCTTCGAGGCTGAATGGCACGATCTTGAGCTGGACGGACTTGCCGGAGCGGGTGATGATCTTCTGCAACGGCAGGAGAAAATCGACCGCGCGCTTTACCAGCAGTCTCAGCCCTTTCTCATCGCGCTCGACGCGACAGAGTTGTCCGAGTGCTCGCATCGGTGTCAGATCGATTCCGGCTGTGGGACCACTCAGCTCAATCACCTCGGAGAACTCGAGCTCCTCGCGGAGTTCTTCCAGTGTCCCGGCGGCCACCATTTTTCCACTGTTGAGAATCCCAATGCGGTCAGACAGTTCCTCGGCTTCATCCATGTGGTGCGTGGTGTAAAGGATGGCGTTGCCATCATCGCGCAAACGACGGACGATTTTGAGGATCTCGTCGCGCGACTCGGGATCGACGCCCGCGGTCGGCTCGTCGAGTAGAATCAACTTCGGCCGATGTACCAATGCAGCGGCCAGATTTACGCGCCGTTTCATTCCGCCGGAAAGCGACCCCACATAGTCGTCTCGACGATTCGCGAGGCCTATGGATTCGAGCAGTTCTTCGATACGATCTTCAAGCTTCCTGCCGTTGACTCCGT
>JASHQJ010000169.1 GCA_030037595.1 Candidatus Binataceae bacterium | reverse complement strand
CCACACAGTCTGTATTGTTAAGCTACAATATAGAGATGGCGTAGAATCCGCGCGTGACGCGGGCCTTGTGCGCTTGATGCGAACCGGAGAGCGCGGGTCCTATACCCGATTCGGCGAATTCCTCGGGTTTGTCTCCAGGCGCAGAAAAGCCGGTTCGCTTTACGATTCGAGCCAGAGTTCGCTCATTCATCGCCTCTGTGGAGTCCGGCCAGACTCTAGGCGATCGCGATCGCCTTCAGTTGGGCGGGCCATTCCAACGGCAGATCGATCCGCTTGAGCAGCATCTCGGCGCTGAGCTCAGCGGGCTGATATCCCTGGGAGATTGCTTCGACGATTGCGGGTGCGGCAAACGCCAGGCGTGACAGACGCTCGACGTAGCGCCGAGTGACGTTCTCGCGCGATGCGATCACAGCTAACGACCGCACCTTGCCCGAGGCCAACTCTTCAAACCACACCCTCGAACGCGCTACCGCTTTGAGCAGTGCCGGATCGACGTTCCGGGGCAGATCGTCCCCAGCCGCAATGATGATGCGCGTCTCCACGCCACGCCGTTTCATTCTCAGCGGCACGAAACGAGACAGTTGGAGGATGCTGCTGGTCCGAGCGCCCGCACGGGAACAGGGAACCTGGATTCCCAGGGTCACCCCCATATTGTCCTCGCGCAGTTCGACCCTGCTGATGATCTCGACAAGGCACGCTGTGTCATTGGCTTCTTTCTGCAGCCGCTGCGAGAGAGTCGAGGCCGTCTCCAGCGTTGTTCTCAGATCCGGCGAATCAATCCCGGACTTCTCGAGCGCGTCAAGCAGTTCCGCCCGATCGTTCAGAATGTGTCGGGCGGATATCGCCACCGCGCGCTCAAGCTCCGGGGCAGAAAGTCGCCAGCTTCTTCTGTTGTCTCTCGCCGAGCCGTTGACCAGGGATTTCGAGACGTAATAGCGGTAGCGTCGTCTGCCCTTGGCCGCTCCCTGAACGTACAATGGCTGGCCATCGGCATCAAAGAGTTTTCCCACAAGAGGACTGGTAACGGACCGGTTTGAGCTCCCGCGGCCTCGCGCACCGTTCTCACTGAGTCGCTGCTGTACTTTCTCCCAGAGGTCTCGCGGAAGAATCGCCTCGTGCTGCCCAGGATGGCGCTCCTGCTTGTGGCGGATCTCACCGATGTAAATCGGGTTGGCCAGCAACTCGTATAACGCTCCACGCGAGAACCGGCACCCTCCGGACTTGACGCCGTTGCGCGAGAGCCGGACTTTCGAATGAATCCCTCGCTGTTCGAGTTCCTTGCTCAGCCGCCGGACACAACCAAGGCTCAGGTAGCGCTCATAGATGTGCCTTACGGTATCAGCTTCGGCGGGACTGATGACCAGCCGCCGGTCGTGAACGTCATAGCCGAGTGGCGGCACGCCTCCCATCCACATGCCCTTGCGCTTGGAGGCCGCGATTTTGTCGCGGATACGCTCGCCAGTGACCTCGCGCTCGAACTGGGCGAAGGAGAGCAGGACATTGAGCGTAAGCCTGCCCATCGAGGTGGTTGTGTTGAACTGCTGGGTGACTGCGACAAACGAGGCTCCGTGCGCATCGAATAGTTCGACCATCTTGGCAAAATCGGCCAGCGAGCGGGTCAGGCGATCCACCTTGTAGACCACGACCACATCGACGAGGCCTTCACCGATATCGGCTAGCAGGCGCTTGAGCGCCGGCCGCTCCATGGTGCCGCCAGAGAGTCCGCCATCGTCGTAGGCGGTTTTGACGAGTCTCCAGCCCTCGCTGGCCTGGCTCTTGATGAACGCCTCGCACGCTTCGCGCTGGGCCTGCAGGGAGTTGAAGTCCTGTTCGAGACCTTCCTCAGAGCTCTTGCGCGTATAGACTGCGCAGCGTCGGGCTTTGCCTTTAGTTTGGTCCATCGTTCTGCTCCTGACGATTTGGCTTAAGCCCGAAGAATCGCGGCCCCGACCATTTAGTGCCGGTGATTCGGTATGCTACCTCCGACAGTGACTTGTATTGCTTACCGCGGAACACGATGTCGTTCTCGCGGACGATCACCTGATGTTGGGTGCCATGCCACTCGCGCAGCAGGACAGTACCCGGTTTGAGAGTCGGTTGATGTAGGGCACGGGTCCGTCGGTGTGCCGAGGCGTCCTCGGCGACCTTGGCCAACTGACGGCGCGTCGAGGGCTTAAGCCCACCGAGCGCCTTTTCCTGCACTCGATATGCAAGAGCGCGCACCAGCAGGTCCCGGCTTATGCGCCGCGGCGGTTCGCTGCCGTAAAGCGCCCGCCAGCGCTCCTGGAGATCAGCATGAGAGGCCTGTCGTAGGGCTGCGATTTCGTGCACCAGCGCCAAAGTGGTTGAGGATATTTTGTGTTTCATGTGCTGCCCGCCCTCCAACTCGGGCAGTCACACACATCGCTCCGGTTCGCCTTCGAAGCCAGTCAAGATGTTCCGACACGTTCGCCTTCCCATCGCGTTCGATCGCTCGCTTCGTGAGCGCCACAGAGCAACCATCCGTGGCCAGCCGTTAGGGCTGAAGGAGAATCAGAGAGAATGGAACGAGCGAAACTGGCAAACACCAGGAAGACTGAGCCGGTAAACATCAAGTCTGCACGAACGCCCCGGAAAGAGACCGAGCGCAAACCGAAGGCAGAGAAACTCGTGTGCCGCTACTGCGGAAGCGATGATCTGGCTCCGAGCTTCATCAAGCGACGCGACTGTAGGTGCCGGAGATGTTTCAGCAAGCGCTACGGGTCCGCGGCACGTGTGAGGAGGGTGAAGGTCAAGAAGTAGCGTTAATGAGCGTCGAGGGATCGGGTGCGCAGGCGCTCGATCCCTTCCCCCCTCGCGTTATCAGCTTAGCCAGAGCCCGATCCCCGACCGCCAGAGAAAGTCCACTGAGAGTTCGAATTGACTGCGCACCGGCGAACAGGCACAACCCGCTAGAGATGTGGCAAACGCCCCGCGTCGCCGATTAGAATTTAATTCGGCATCTGAAAGGAAACCTTGGCTGATAACTCGACTCGATTACGCGATGGCGAATTTTCATGAGCAGCCCCGCCGCCGGGGCGCCAGAGACCGCCAGGCGTCGCTTCAACGAGGCACGCCCGCGAAAATTCCTGGTGGAGCTGATCAAGCCGTCGCACTACGACGACGACGGCTATGTGATCCAATGGTGGCGCGGATGGATTCCATCCAATTCGTTGTCATGTCTGTACGGCCTTGCGATCGACGCCAAAGCGCGCCGCGTTCTGGGCGACGATGTCGAGATGGAAATCAGCGCCTACGACGAAAGCAACTCGGTGCTTTCCTTGCGGCGAATGATCAGGCGTTTTCGTCGCAACGGCTCGTGCGGCGTGGTTTGCCTGGTCGGTGTGCAGACCAACCAATTTCCCCGCGCGATGGACATCGCACGCATGCTGCGCGCGCACGGGATTGCGGTGGTGATGGGCGGGTTTCATGTCAGCGGATGTATCGCGATGCTTCCCGAACTGCCCGCGGAACTGAAGGACGCCCTCGAGCTTGGTGTCACGCTGTTCGCCGGCGAAGCCGAGGGGCGGCTGGACGGGATTTTGCGGGCGGCATACGAGCGGCGCCTGAAGCCCGTGTACAACTTCACCGCCGAGCTGCCCAGCCTTCAGGGACAGCCGCCGATCTACCTGCCGCAAAGTCTGATCAAACGGAACCTGGGCAACATCAGCTCGTTTGACGCAGGGCGCGGGTGCCCGTTCAGTTGCAGCTTCTGCACCATAATCAACGTGCAGGGACGCAAATCACGTTACCGCACGGCAGATGACGTGGAAGCCCTGGTCCGTGCTAATCACGGCTCGGGAGCGACCACCTACTTCATCACCGACGACAACTTCGCGCGCAACCGCAACTGGGAGGCAATCCTCGACCGCATCACCGAACTGCGCCAGAAGCACCGCTTCAGGATTCACCTCACCATCCAGGTCGACACGTTGTGCCATAAGATTCCGCGTTTCGTGGAAAAGGCGGCGCGTGCCGGATGCAAACGCGTTTTCATCGGGCTGGAGAATATCAACCCCGATTCCCTCAAGGGCGCTTCAAAGAGCCAGAACCGAATCACCGAATATCGTGCGATGCTCCAGGCGTGGCGCAAGGTCGGTGTGCTGACCTACGCCGGCTATATCCTGGGCTTTCCCAGTGATACGCCGGAGAGCATCGCGCGAGACATCGCGACTATTCAGCGCGAACTGCCGATCGACATGCTGGAGTTTTTCGTGCTGACGCCGCTGCCGGGATCCAAGGACCATCAGCAAATGTTGGCGCGCGGCGCGCGCCTGCACCCCGATCTCAACCGCTACGACGCCGAGCATGTGACCGCGGATCATGCGCTGATGACGGCCGAGCAATGGCAATCGATTTATGAGCGGGCCTGGCATCTGTACTATTCGCCCGAGCACATCGAGATCCTGATCAAGCGCGCGATCGGCGCGCATATCAGTCCGGCTCGCCTGACCTCGATGATCTTCACCTTTTACGCCAGCCACGCCTTCGAGCGGGTGCATCCGCTGCAAAGCGGGGTATTGCGGCGAAAACGGCGCAAAGATCGCCGCTCCAGCCTGCCGCAGGAGAGTGCGCTCATCTTCTATCCCCGCCGGGTATGGGAGATGGTGCGCGCGTACATCCCCGCCATGCTGTTCCTGTGGCGATTGACCCGCCTGCGCCATCGGCTGGAAAGAGACCCCGCGACGAGGCATTACAGGGACCTGGCGACTAGTCCGCTGGAGAATGAACTGGCCGGCACGCCGGGGGTTTTCGAAGCCACAGAAGGTGCGCGCAAAGCGGCCGACCTGTGTGTGGCGAATTACTGATTCTGTCAGAAGATCGAGCGGTAGCGCGGACTTGCGCATCTGTCGGACAGCGTTAAAGTTGCTCGCCCGTGAGTTTGCTGTTCATTCTATTCACCCACCTGCTGGTCACTCTCGCACGGCTCGCCCGTCCCGGCGGGGTTCGTGCGGTGGCGGCTGAATCGCTGGCCGTCAAACACCAGTTGCTCATCATGAAGCGTTCGCGGCGTCGGAGTCCGAACCTGACCCCATGGGATCGTGTGATTCTCGGCTTTTGCACACTCCTGGTGTCGCCCTACCGTATGAGCAAGGTGGCTGTCATCCTGAAGACTTCGACCCTCCTGCGTCTTCATCGAGCCCTGGTGCGGCAAAAATATCGTTTGCTGTACGGCTCCGGGCCTCGTCGGCGCCCGGGACCCAAGGGCCCGTCGAGAGAGCTGATCGACGCGGTGGTCGAGATGAAACGGCGCAACCCGTATTTCGGCTGCCGGAAGATCGCCGAGCAACTTTCCAGCGCCTTCGGCATCGACCTAAACAAGGATGTCGTCCAGCGCATTCTGCTTCGGCACTATCCACCAGCACCGGATGGCGGCACTCCCACGTGGCTCGCGGCTATCGGGTATGCCAAGGACCACTTGTGGAGCGTCGATCTCTTCCGCGCCGAATCAATCCTGCTCAAGAGTTACTGGATCTTGGTGGTTATGGACGTCTACACGCCGGATCATTGGTTTTGGTGTCGCGCCAGCCCATCTCGACGGCATCCGGGTCTGCCGGATGTTCAATCGCGCGATCGCCAGAGCAACTCTGCCCAGGCACCTTTCTTCCGATCACGATCCCTTGTTCCGCTTTCAGCGCTGGCGCGCGAACCTTCGGGTGCTGGACGTCGAGGAGATCAAAACCATCCCAGGTACTCCCCGTTCGCATGTGTTCGTCGAACGACTGATCGGAACCATTCGGCGCGAGTACCTAGACCGGATCTGGTTTTGGAACCAGACTGATCTCGAGCGGAAACTCGAGGACTACAAGGTATTTTACAACCAATATAGGTGTCATACCGGTTTGGGGGGAATGACACCTGTGTCTCATCAAAACTCAAAGCCGAATGTATCGATGATGCAGCCCGCCCAAGATTGGCATCGCGACGATGTCGCCAACCATCTCGGAAGGTCGGAAGTTCGGGGTGTCTTTGTGCAACGACAAGTGAGTCCGGACCTCGTTGTAGTAGGCGGCATAGGTTTTCAGTATGCGACGCAGATGCGCCTCGCCTAACACAATCAGGTGGTCAAGGCATTCGCGACGAATCGAGCCGATGAGCCTCTCAACGTGTCCGTTCTGCCATATATGGACCCAGCCAGATTGCAAGATCCCTTACTCTTTTTTTGAGATTCCGGTTGCGGCCATATATTCGACTTCGTTTAGGGGCGAATGTTTTGTTCGCATCGCCCGAGCCATGATGTGAGCCGCGCATCTGGAGCTTTACATGGCGGTGACCTCTTTTGGTAAAGGGCCATGGCAGAACACAGCGTTGCCAGGTGCCGGTCAGACCGGAAATGTCATCAATCTGAATAAGTTCCTTCGCAACTCGTTGGGGTGAACCTTCTTGCTACCTTAAAAGCATTTTCCGGCCGCCCTTCATGGCTTTAGGGCGGACCGGGAAAATGCCGAATGTCGGACTCGCGACGACGTGCTCTGCGGCTTCAGTGTCAGCCGGCTTTGCGGCTGGCGCTTAAGCTGCAGTGATGGCGGCGCGCTCCGCTCAGGACCGTGGGCCTTGGCTGGGTGGTAAGTTTCACCGAAGCGCAGCACGGCCCAGGCGATGCGCGCGTTCTTGTTGGCCAACGCCACCGCCGCGATGTTGTAACCGCGCCGGGCCTTAAGCCGCTGCAACCAGCGACTGCGCGGATTATCTTTGTTGCGCGCAGCGTACAACGCGGAGCGTGCGCCATGGATCAACAGAGTGCGCAGATAGCGGTTGCCACGCCGGGTGATCGGCAACATCACGGTCTTGTTGCCGGTGTTGCTGTGACCCGGGACCAGTCCCAGGTAGGCGCTGAAATGCCGGCCATTCTTGAATTGGTGGCCTTTTCCGGCGGCCGCGACCAGAGCCGTGGCGG
>JASHQJ010000168.1 GCA_030037595.1 Candidatus Binataceae bacterium | reverse complement strand
TCGTTCGCGGCGGGATCGCTGAGCGTCGCATGTGCCATCAGAAGGCGCTTGCTCCATCCGAAGCCGCTCTCGCCGCAAATCTCGTTCGCGTAGCCGAACATCAACACTCGATCATCAGCATTCGCTGGAATCAGGCGCGGCTCGGGCGCGAGACGCTCTGCCAAGTAAAGCTGCTCGATCCAGGTTGAGCGCGGGCGTTCGTCATTGTAGATCGCGACCGGCGCGCTCGCCTGCGCCGTCCATTCGATTAGCTCGCGCTCGGTGCCATCCTTGCCCGCCGCGGTGACTGGCACGTACGAAATTTTCTTGACGTAAAAGATACCTTTGCAGGCCTCGCGCCACGGCCCGGGCACGGGATAGGCGCCGAGAATTAGCCTGAGCCCCGTCATCCGCCGCGCCTCCGCGAGACTCGCATACTTCAACTTGAGGTCTGTCATCGCGATCTTGTCGGCCATGATGTTACTCGCGTCTCGCGCCCGCTATTGTCAGTGAACCCTTACGACATCGAGCCGCGTGATTCCACGGACCCATCGCGCGTGACGCGTGTCGCCGGGAACGACGAGCCTGAGCGGACCTTCGCGAGCATCGAGTGGCTTGCCGTCGCGTCGATCGACGAGCAGAACAGCGCGATCGCTGAATGCCGGATCGAACTGCGTAAGCGGAAACAGCACCTGGTAGCCATCGGAAGCCTTGGCGACAACGCCGAGCGCCATGTTCGGTCCTCGCAGATCCTTGCCGAGCGGAGCACCCGCCTGCGCGAGAATCACGGCAACCGGCACGCCGGTGTAGCTCACGCGATTGCCCTTCTCGTCGGTAACGTTGACTGTCTGCTCGCCGAGCGCGGCGATGTCAGCATCCTTAAGGACGAGCGGCTTCGAGACGTCGCCGCTGACTGTGAGCTCTGCGTTGGGCGGCTGCGCGAGCAGAGGCGTACCGTGAGCGCATATATGAAGGACGAGCGCCAACAATGCGACGATCCAGGGATCGCGCCGCATCGAAGAAGCTCGCCGCTTGCGATCGGGGGTAGCCACTAGTCTTTCTGAATCATTACCTCGGTCGCCTTGATCACCGCCGTCACCTTGTCGCCTTTCTTGAGCTTCAGCTCCTCGGCGCTGTGCTTGGTGATGACAGACTCGATCAGGTTGTCACCAACTTTGACGGTGATGAGTGCGGTGACCGTGCCCAGCACCACTTCGGTTACTTCACCCTTCAGATGGTTGCGCGCGGAGAGCGGCATAGGTGTATCTCCTCGTTGACGATTCGATCAGGCTACGCGAGCCGCCACTTCCGATCAAAACGGGATGCGTGCGCTCACGATAACGGCATGGTTATAGGCGGGATGCGTGGTGACCGCCTCCTGGAAACCGGCGCCCATCGTCACGCCGACGCGATCGTGAATCGGGATCCGTCCGACCAGGATTCCCGGCGTGAGGAAAAACTGGCTCTGGCCCGTGCGCTCGCCTTGCGCGAACCATGTGTAGTTGGTCTCGAACTCCGGCCAGAAGTATTTCATCACGTGATACTGAAAAGCGGTGTTCCACGCGAGCGGCCATCCGAGCCGATCCTCGCCGCCGTTGGGAAACGTGACGCCCACGGTAGATTGCACATCGAAGTCGCCGAAGCCCTTGCCGCCCGCGATCGTCGGCGTGAACTCCGCGTGACCAGCAGAGTTGCCGCGCGCTCCAGTCGGCACGGTAAAGCCCATGAAACCGGTCAGGATGTAATTGCCGTTGTCCTCGTTAGCAGACAGGAATCGATACTTGACGAGGAATGTCTCGTCACCCCAGCCGTCGCTCGCGACATCGGGCCCGCGCGTGATATGCCCGTTGTGGGCGATCCACGGCGGGATACCCAGGATCACTTCGGTGTTCTGAAATGGGATCAGCTCGAGTCCTTTGCTGCCACCGAAGTTGTCGGTCGCGGCCCCCAGCTTGTTGGCTTGCCACAACTGATCGTATCGCAGCTCTTCTTCGAGCCGCGGCGTCACAGTCACCAGCGGCGTGACCCAGTGCGGCTGCTCGCTCTGGATCTGCGTCACGCGCGGGAACCAGTTGATGAAGTAGTCTGCAATCGCCGATCCAAAATCCTGCGCGCGGCACGGCGCCGCAACAACGAAAAGAATCGCGAACGTGATCCATCCAATGGCTCGTAGTTGTCTAGTCACCATTTCCCTCCGCTCCGACTGCGCGCGGGGAAATTGCTCCGCTCGCGCGTGCCACAATGATTGGCATCCTGCCCGAATTCTGGCATAGCGGCGCAGGGCTAACGAGTCAATCGCAACGCGACGATCGCGGTCATAGACGCTTAGTCACATCACGACGTGTCGTGCTGTCCACGAGCACGGGCGCGTGTCACGATGGCGCGTGCTCATCGACTTCGAAATCCTGGGCAGCCTGTTTCTACTGATCGCGCTCGAGATCGTTCTCGGTATCGATAACCTTATCTTCATCGCAATTTTGGGCGATCGCCTTCCACCGAAGCATCGTGCGTTCGCCAGGTCGGATTGTCACTGGCGCTTCTGATGCGCGTGGCGCTGCTCGCAAGCCTCAAATGGATGATGAGCCTGACCGCGCCGCTTTTCGCCGTGATGGATCATGGAGTTTCGTGGCGCGACATGATTCTGATGGCCGGCGGCCTCTTCCTCCTCTACAAGGCCGCGCACGGAATCAACGAAGAGGTCGAAGGCGGGTACGAACGCGGCGCCACCAGCACGAAAGGTGCGCCAACGCTTCGAGGTGTGATCGCTCAAATCGTGGTGCTCGACCTGGTGTTTTCGATCGACAGCGTAATCACCGCAGTCGGTACTGTGGATCAGATTTCCGTAATGGTTACTGCGGTGATGGTCGCGATTGGCATCATGCTGACCGTCGCAGGCACCATCGCCAAATTTGTGAATCGGCATCCTTCGATCAAGATGCTCGCGCTCGGCTTTCTGCTGTTGATCGGGATGAACCTGGTGGCCGAGGCTGCCGGGTTCTACATACCAAAGGGATATATCTACTCGGCGATGGCGTTCGCGACGCTGGTGGAGGTTCTCGACCTGCTGGCGGGACGGCGCCGCGCCGCGGCGGCTGCACGAGCGAGCCGCCGCTCATCGCGCCGTTAGAGCACCGCTTTAGCCACAAAGATCACAGAGGTCACCACGATCTTTCTTCCTTCGTGAACTTGGCGGTTAGCCGATCTACCTTGGCGGCGCCGAACTCAGCGCCTCCGAAGCCGCGTCCTGCAGCACGGTGCCCTTGAAGAAATTCGGATTGCCGTCGGCCCAGAAGTGCAACGGATTCGTGAACACGAAATCGCGGAAGTCCGCTTCCGTGATCAATCCATCGTCAACCAGCTCGTAAGCCTCTTCCAGCACCTCGTTCATGTTCACCACATCGAAGTGGCCGATATCCGAGCCGAGCAGTGTGCGAATCTTTGCGCCGTAAGGATTGGTCTTCGTGTTGAACGCCCACGCATTAGTCGGATCGTCGGCCTCGCATCCGAAGTAGAAGTTCCGGGTGAACAACTCGCGGATATCCTCGGCATGCTCGATTCCGCACGCGGAGTAGTCGTCGAGGTCCTTCACGTTGCCGGTGGCGTTTGCGCCCGAGGTCGCGAAGATCGCGCTATGCTCGAGGCGCTCCGCAAGATGATGCCCGCCGAACTTCTCGAACAACTCGCGCATCAGCTTGCGATCAAGGTTGGCGGGATCAACTTCCTCCAGCGCGCGCCGGTTGCGTTTCTTCCAGTGCCCAATCAGATCCGAATAAAGACCGCACGCCCATCCCACGCCTCCTTCGAGGAATGCGAACTTGAGCGTCGGGAAGCGCCGCGTCACTCCCCCGAGGAAGAGGCCCTTGGCGACGGCCTCGCCCGCGACGGCGAAGTGCCCGATATGGTTGTAAACGAAATTGGTGGGCGAGGTGCGAAATCCCGCGCCGCGCGTGCCCGCGTGGAAGGTCGGCATCACGCCGAGCTCGACACATTTCGCCCACACCGGATCGTAATCGTACGGACTGTCGATTCCGAACACGTCGCGCCATGTCGCCGCCGACCCCAGCTCAGATGCGTTCCGCTCGAGCGCGGGAATCCGGCGCGGCACCATGCTCGTCATCACGATCACCTTGAGCCCAAGCTCCTTCACCGAGTACGCCAGCTCGTCGATCGCTTCCTCAGGCGTGTGCATCGGGATACTCGCCGCCGGAGTCATCCGATCGCTGAACTCGCCGAACTGGCGCGCGCCGTACATGTTGAACGCGCGGCAGGCGGCGCGGCGGATTTCATCCTCCTCGATATGGCCGAGGCTTAGTCCCGCCGTTGGATAGAGCACGGTAAAATCGAAGCCGAACTCGTCGAGCCGCTCGTAGAGGAGTTGCGGGAGCATCGCGGTCGCGCGGTCGAGGGTATTTTTCGTCGGTGCGCCCCAGAACGCTTCCTGCGCGCGGCGCGTCTGGGCGCGCTCCTCGGGCGTCATCGTGAGCGACTTGTGCACGTAATGCGCGCGCTGGCGGAACGCGTCAACGACCTTCTGCCCGCCGACATCCTTCAGGTAATCATTGATCGAGGGCCCGAATTCGAGCCAGTGCCCGTCGGCATCGATCACCGGATGGCCGATACGTTTGCGAATTTCCTTGGAGCTGAGTTTCGCCGACATGAAGATTCCTCCATGACGTGATGTGTGAAGCCCTGCGCGTTGCGCTCTCTGGCCAACATTATCGCGCCGCGACGGAATCGCAAGCCCGCGCCTGGCTATCTAGCGGCGGCGCCTTCTTCAAGCGACCGCATCACATAGCGATCGAGAATCTCAAGCGCGACGAGTCCCTGCCGCTCGCTCTTGTACATCCCGGAGTTCACGACCACCACTAAATCGAGACTCGGCACGATGAAGAGCCGCTGTCCGCCAAGCCCGACTGCGGCAGGCCACTGGATTTCCTGTCCGTTCACGAGCGAGCGGCCGAGCCAGAATTGGTATCCGTAGAAGAACAGCGCCTCGCCCATCAGATGCGGCGCCGTCGCCTCATCGATCCATGCTGCAGGCACGATCTGCGTGCCGTTCCATGACCCGTGCTGAAGAATCATCTGCCCGATTTTCGCGAGATCGCGCGGACGCAATCTAAGCCCGCCGGCCGCGTGCGGGCTACCGTTCGTATGCTTGTACCAGGTGAAATCAGTGATGCCGAGCGGCGCGAACAAGAGCGAGCCGGCCAGCTGATCAACGCCTTTCCCTGTCGCCTTGTTCAGGATCGCGCCCAGCAGCTCCGTCGATCCGGAGTTGTAATTCCATATCTGTCCTGGCGGCGCCTCCATAGGGGGTGACAAGGCGGCGCGCAGCGGGTCGGCCGATTCGTCCATTATGATTTCGCTATTGTCGGGGCTCGTGTAGGGAACGTCTTCCTCATGCCATTCGATCCCCGACGACATCGTCAGCAGATCGCGAATCGTGATGCGGCTATTCTCCGGTGTGGCGAGGCTCGCGTATTCCGGGAAAAACGAGAACACCGGCGCGTCGATGCTTTTGATCCAGCCGCGATCGATCGCGATTCCCATCACCAGCGCGACGATGCTCTTGCTCACCGATCGTTCGTCATGCCGAACCGTCGGCCCGAACGTCACATTTCCGACCGAGCGCCCCAGATGCTCATCGGCGCCGGTGAAATATTGCTCGAACACCAGCTTTCCATGGCGCACCACGAGGACAGCGTGAACGTTGTCACGCTTTGATTCGGCGAGCCACTTGACCATCGGGCATAGCACAGCCCTCGACAGGCCGACGCTCTCGGGAGTCGCGATTTGCCAGCTGTCTATGCCACCGATCGGATCGCCGCAAGCGTTCGGGTTGGCGTGCAGCGCCGGCGCCGCCGCGCGCTTGCATCCCGCGATCACGAGCGCCGCGACCAGCCCGATTAGAACGATCCTTTTCCTAACCACCCAATCCTCGAGGGCCCAAGCAAGCAACCTATCCTGCTGCCATAGCCGAGCGGTACATTCAGCGGCAAGACCATTTGCGGAGGAAGCGGCAAATCCCCGGGGAATCGAGCGCGAAGCAGATCGCTGCCGCGATGCACTTCGACCGTCGCGCGGCGGCTCACGCCCGTCCGTTCTTCCGATAATCAGCCGTGGGCTACCAGCTATAGGCCAGGCCGATCCCAACCGACACTGGTGATTGATGACCGCCTGGCAGAGGTGGTGCGCTTGCCGCAAAGACGCGCCATCGATTCGGCTGCTGCTCATGGCGCTTGTGGAGCCACAAAAGTAGTTCGGTGGTGCCGACGCCAAGCAACGCCGCACCGACTACATCGGAGAACCAATGTGCGTTGTTTCCCATGCGGCCGAAGCCGTCCAGCAGGGCAAGTGAGTAGAGTGGTGCGGCCGCATACCAGCGGTTGTCGAAGTACTCGCTGACTCCGGCGGCGAGAGCAAACATCGGTGTCACGTCACCCGATACGAACGACTGCCCTCCGGCGAAGAACGCCGTATGGCTGGCGGTCTGGCTCGGACGCAACCGGCCGAACGCCGCCTTGATGCCGAGGTCAACAAGTGTCGCAAGTCCTGCTCCCTCGCCCGCGGTGAGAGCGTATTGCCTCGCCCGCTCATCGTGACGCCAGAGGCCGTAACCATAAAGCAGCGCGACCGAGGCGCTCACCGAACCGTAGCTGAGGTTCTGCAAGAGATCCGCGTCGCTGCTGCTCATCGATTGCAGATGACTTTTCAAGGTCTGATCGAGTGCAAAGGAACCACCCCAAATCGCCCCGGCGCCCGCAATCACGAGGTAGAACTTCGGCGACCGTAGGGGACTGTCGGGCGACGCAACGTAAAGCGTTGAGGTGACGATATCCTCGGCATCGAGCAGGGAGTTGTTAGTTATGTATTTGAAGTCGGAGGTAACTTCGTCACCGAAGCTCCCGGTCGGAGCCTGAGCATTCGCGACAGCCGGTGCGAGGAATAAAAGAAGGGTCAGAGTAGGCAGCGCAATCGAGGTTCTGG
>JASHQJ010000167.1 GCA_030037595.1 Candidatus Binataceae bacterium | reverse complement strand
CCAGTTTTTTTGGGGCTGGTCGAGCAATTCGTGATTTCGTTGGCGGCTTTGTTGCCAGCTACGCGAGATCGACGAGCGCATTCGGGTCGCCAGCGCCGAATAGCGCGAGGATTGAACAGCGCTTCGCGCCCGCGCATAACCCTGCGTTCTGGCGCGCTCGGCGACCGCCTGCAGAAGACGAAGACCATGATCGTGTTGCCGCACCGATAAAACCGGCGCGAGCACCTCCGAAAGAAACACGTCCCACTCGCGTGCTATGCTAAGGCTTGTTACAAGCCAACCGGTCTCGCCCTTTAGCGAGACTAGTTGGGCAGCCGGTGCAATGCCTTTGAAGTCCGATATCGCCGATCGCGGTCGCCGCAGAGCCACGCGCATCTGGTGAACACCCTCGGGATCTCGTCCACGAAGTGCCACCGCTTCATTGGCCGTCCAGTGATTGAGACAGGCTTCGAATATTGCAGCGATTGCATCATCGACCGTAGTCTTGTTCGAGAGCTCAAGACGTCCAGCTTTGCTGGCAGCCGCTGATCCAGCACGTCGGGTTGAAAGTCGTCGGCCGATCGAACAGGTTACCGCTCTGGTGACTCACCCGCTTGCGGCTGAGCCGATTCGGTCATTGCCGCCAACACATCTCGCATCCAACTCGCGGTGGACAACTCGTCCTCCGCAAACAAGCGCAGTGCTTGCTTGGTTTCAACATCGCTTCTAAGCGCAGACGCGAACGCAAGAAGTGGGGCAATTGCCTGACGTGGCTCTTGAATTAATGCGGCCAAGGCCGACAGTTTCTCGAAATCGGATATCTCGCTGTTAGCGAGTACCTGGGAAAGCCTGTTTCCCTCCTCTGTGGTAACCGAACGAAGAGAACCTCCGAGTTCTCGCACGCGATGCTGGATGACACGCGTGTGATACGCATTCCGTTCCGCCGCGATTGCGAGTCCGGTCCTCAGGCCCCTGGTCCGGCAAACGGAAGACCACTTTGCAAAACCAATGGCCGCATCCATCTGTGCAGCGTGCAGCTCGTCCAGAAAGCTGAGCACTGCTTCTCTTTCCGACCGATATGTTCGCCCGCCCACCTCGAACACTGGAATCGGGGTTTGACCGGGCTCAGCGGACTCGTGCTCGAGGCGAGTCATCTCATCTTCAAAAGCTGCCTCACTCAGAATTCCGTTGCGGAAAGCCCGCAGGAGCTGTCTGACTTCAAAATCACGATTCATTGTCTTTGCCTTGTCGATTTTTTGGTTTCGTCCGTCGCATTTTCTGAGAAGGTGAGCATCTGTTATGCCAGCCGAGCAACAAACCGCCACTATCGCAGACTGACGTCGATGGCGCGATCGGATACAGATCGCTCGCTATTCTGTCCCCTATTGGCTCATTGAATGCTCCCTCCTGCCCACAAGTCGCGAAGAATTGGTCTGTCTGGAATCCAACCATCACGACCTGCCGCTCAAACAGCCATCGTTTAACCGAGCTGACTCATCCGAAGACTTGTAGGGAATTGCCGCTCCAGGTGGGGTGTGGCGTCCCCACAACTAAATCATTCTCGCAAGGTAATCCGAATGGCACAACGCTTGCGCACTACTGTCAGCGAATGTGGCACCCCTGATGAGCAAGGGCGTGGGGCATTGACTCTCCCCCGATGCAAAGCTCCCCGCCGCTGGGTCTGGTCATCTCTTCCAGGCCGGGCAGTACGAGGTGAACAGACCCGGTTTGGCCAGTTCTATTGCGATTTCAATGAGGTCAGCGACGAGAAAGTGAAAAACGTCCTGGGAAAGAAACAACCCGCCGAAGCAGGTCGACCAGCCTAGGCGGACAAGACGAATAGGAGGGAGGGAAGAACAATGGGATTTCTCGAAAGATGGAGACCATCGAAAGAGCTGGAGCGGTTTCGCAGCGAGTTCGATGACTTGTTCGAACGCTTCGGCTTCGACCGTGACTGGTTCGGCCGGTTCCCGCTCGGCCGCGAGTTTTTCACCGACTGGGAGGCGCTGGCCAAGCGTCCCGCGATCGAGACGCGGGTGGAAGACGGTAAATTCATCGTTTGCGCCGACCTCCCCGGGATCGATCCGCAGGACGTCGACATCAAGGTCGTGGGCGACATGCTGACGATCAAGGGCTCGCGGGAAGAGAAGCGAGAGACCAAGGAAGCCGACTATCTCCGGCACGAGATTCGCTACGGGGCCTTCGAGCGCTCAGTCGGGCTGCCCGAGGGAATCAAGGCGGAAGATCTGAAGGCCACCTACCACGATGGCGTGCTCGAGGTTACGGCGCCGATGCCCAAGGAAGCCATACCCAAGGAAGTGAAGATCCAGATCGAGGTGCCGAAGGGCGACACAGAGAAGAAGACCGCAGCCTAACCTGGCATCTGAGGAGAGAAGCCCAGGAGATCTGAAAATGAAAGTAGAGCAATTGATGACACGTGAAGTGAGAGTTTGCGCCGAGTCGGAAACGCTCAATAGCGCGGCCCAACTGATGTGGGAGTCCGACTGCGGCTGCATTCCAATCATCAGCGCCAACGGTGACGGCAGCGTAGTTGGTATCGTCACGGATCGCGATGTCGCGATGGCGGCGTATACGCAGGGCAAGCAACTCTGGGCCATCCGGGTGACCGAGGCCATGGCGCACAAGGTGATCGCCTGTCATGCGAACGATGGCATCAGCCAGGCCGAAGCCTTGATGCGCGACAACCAGGTAAGGCGACTGCCGGTGCTGGACCAAAACGATCATTTGGTTGGGATCCTCTCGCTCAACGACGTGGCGCGGGAGGCCCAGCGTGAGGCTTCTGCGGGCAAACGGGCTGAGGTCACGGAGGATGCAGTAGCTGAAACACTCGCCTGCGTCTGCCAGCCTCGCGTTTCGCACGAGATGACTGCGGCAGCATGAGAGGGAAAAAGAAGCGAGTTGGAGACAAAGGTGTCATCTCTCGGATGAGAGCCTCGTCCCTCGAACCAAGTTAAACCGTAGATCTCGTAAGAAGGGCGGGGCGCGCTCTCGAGGCGTTCAGCATGACAATGGACGCGGAGAAAATCACTTTAAAAGAGCCGGCCGCAAGGGAAATCGCAAAGTTGCTCGAGCAGCAGATTCGTAAATGCGCCTACAAATTATAGCTGGCTCGAAAGGGTGGTCCAGGGAGCGATGTGGAGGACTGGCTGCAGGCCGAGGCCGAGGTCGTCTGGAAGTTGAATCACTAGATAGCAGACCGCATAAGCGCCCTCAGAGTAGGGCAGGCTAAAGGAGTGTAAGCGATGAAGGTGAAAGACTTGATGACAACCGACGCGAAGAGCTGCCGCGAGTACAACACTCTCAACACGGCGGCGCAGGTGATGTGGGACCACGATATCGGGTGCCTTCCGATTGTAGATCACGACAATCGAGTTATCGGCATGCTCACCGATCGCGATGTGTGCATGAGCGCGTATCTGCAAGGTGGGCCGCTGACAGCCACTTCTGTCACCAGCGCAATGTCCAAGGAGGTTTTTTCGTGTCGTTCCGATGACCAAATAGCATCCGCAGAGCATCTTATGCGGGAGCAACAGGTCCATCGTCTCCCAGTGCTCGACGCGGAGCGACGTTTGGTGGGTATCATCTCGCTCAACGATATCGCACGCGAGGCGGCGCGTGAGAGCCAAACGACAATTCCGCGCGAAGTTAGCGACGCCGAACTCATCAGTACGATTGCGTCGATATCCGCACCGCGTCATCACATCATCGAGGCAGCGGCGGCGTAGGCCATCTCAGCAAAACTACCGGCGAGGTATCGGCGCATGGCATTTAAAGAACTGCAGTTCCAGTCCAAAGCACGCGAGAGTCTTCTTCGCGGAGCGAAGGCCTTGACCGACGCGATCAGAATCACGCTCGGGCCTAAATCCAAGTGCGTACTGATTCAGAAGACCTATGGTGTGCCGGTGGTCTGCAATGATGGTGTTACCATCGCGAAGGAAGTTAAGCTCAAGGAACCCAGTGAAGATCTGGGGGCCCAGATGATCCGGCAGGCGGCGGAGCGCACCGGTGAGGCTGTCGGCGATGGCACCAGCACCGCAACAATATTGGCATATGCAATGTTCGCCGACGGCGTCCGTAACGTCGCCGCGGGTGCAAGCGCGATAGATATCAAGCGAGGTATCGATCGAGGTGTAAAGGCGGCTGTTGAATCGCTGCGGGCTCAATCGAAGCCGGTGCAGAGCCGCCGCGAGAAGGCTCAAATAGCCGCGATCTCTGCGCACAACGACGCAGCGATTGGCGAGCTAGTCGCCGACGCCTTCGAGAAGGTCGGCGCTGAAGGTGTCGTGTCGCTGGAAGAATCGAAGACCACGGAGACGCAACTTGAAGTGGTCGAGGGACTGGCTTTCGATCGCGGATACTTGTCTCCCTACTTCGTCACCGATCCCGAAAAAATGGAAGCGGTCCTTGAGGACGCCGTGATCCTTATCACAGACAAGAAGATTGGCGTGATGAAGGACCTGGTCCCTCTTTTGGAGGAGATCGTTCGCGCCGGACGAGCTCTCGCGATCATTGCCGAAGATGTCGAAGGCGAAGCGCTGGCAACTCTGGTAGTGAATAAGCTGCGTGGTGCGCTCAAGTGCGTAGCGGCCAAAGCGCCGGGCTTTGGCGACCGGCGCAAAGAGATGCTGGAGGACATCGCTATCCTCACCGGTGGCCGGGTTATCTCCGAGGATTTGGGTGCGAAGCTCGAGAAGGTCGATCTATCGCAACTGGGCCGCGCTCAGCGCCTTGTCGTCGACAAGGAGAACACCAAGATCATCGGCGGGCTCGGTGACAAGCGAATGATCGAGGCGCGCAAGAAGCAGCTGCGCCAGCTGATCGACAAAACGACGAGCGACTATGACCGCGACAAGCTAAAGGAGCGTCTGGGCAAGCTCGCCGGTGGCGTGGCGGTGATCAGAGTCGGAGCGCCGTCGGAATCCGAGATGAAGAGC
Organism: Candidatus Binataceae bacterium; assembly: GCA_030037595.1. Taxonomy (GTDB): domain Bacteria; phylum Desulfobacterota; class Binatia; order Binatales; family Binataceae; genus JASHPB01. The sequence goes on along the minus strand of JASHQJ010000167.1, from coordinate 2,465 downwards.
CGCAAGGAAGCTCTGGACGACGCCATCAGTTCCACCCGAGCCGCGATCGCCGAAGGCATTGTACCAGGTGGCGGCCTTGCGTTGCTGCGTGCGATCGACGCGGTCAAACGTCAGGAAAATGGGTCCACGGGCGACGAGCTTACCGGCCTCCAAATCCTGAAGCACGCATTGCAGGAACCGGTGCGCCAATTGGCTGAGAATTCGGGCGAGGACGGCGGAGTCATTATCCATGAAATGCGCGCCCACCAGGGCAACTGGGGTTATGACGCGGCGGCCAGGAAATACGTCGACTTGGTCGAAGCCGGCATTATCGACCCGACCAAAGTGGTTCGTCTTGCACTTGAAAATGCCGCGTCCGCCGCCACGCTCCTGTTACTGAGCGAAGCGACATTGACCGAGGTGATAGAGGAGAAAGAGCGGCCGAACCCGCAGTTCCCGGCCGAACCGTAATCACGGAGCCCGGAACTATCATGCAGTGGCCGCCTCAAATTACCTCGCGTGACTTCGCGCTGAGGTCAATTGTCAAAAGGGGAGCTTTTCAATCCGAAGCTTCGAATTGGCTCGAGGGTCCGAAAAGTTGAACGCGATTGGTGCCACCACGAAATCGGTCAATTAATAAAGAACAACGATGACAATGCTGAGGTAGGCGCTCATCGGATTACGCTCGTGGCACCGGCTCGGTTGTCAACGGAGAGGATTGCGCCGGAATTGGCCCAAATGCGGATTCGGAGCATTCTCCGCTGCCACGAGCCGAGCGAAATCCGCCGCACAGGCGCGGGAATGGTCTTGATCTCATCGACTTCGAGGATTCGAACCGCGAAGGCGTGGCTGTCCCGCATTGTTGCCGCGAGCACGCAGGACAGATTGATATTTCAGACGCCTCCGCGCGCCGGCGCCGCAAGGAGGCGAGTATGGAACGGTTGATCGAACGATGCTGCGGACTGGATGTCCACAAAGCGACGGTGAGCGCGTGTGTGCGAGTTACATAGCGGCCCCGCGGCAAAGTTGAACAGGAGGTCCGCACTTTCGCCACCACCAGCGCAGAACTGTTGGCATTGCGCGATTGGCTGAGCGAGCAACGGGTGACGCACGTGGCGCTGGAGGCGACCGGGGTGTACTGGAAACCGGTCTACTACGTGCTGGAGAACGACTTCGAGCTGCTGTTGGTCAACCCGGCCCACTTCAAACAAGCGCCCGGACGTAAGACCGACGTGGCCGACTGTGCGTGGCTGGCCCAGTTGCTCCAGTACGGGCTCCTACGCGCCAGCTTTGTACCGCCAGCGCCGATTCGCGAGTTGCGCGACCTCACGCGCTATCGCAAGAGTCTGACTGAGAGCGCAGCCGCGCCGCCAATCGACTGCACAAGGTGCTGCAGGATGCCGGCATCAAGCTCTCCAGCGTCGCAACCGACACGCTGGGAGTATCCGGTCGCTCGATGCTGATGGCGCTGGCAGCTGGCACCACGGATCCGGCGTTGCTGGCCGACCTGGCCCACGGCAAACTGCGCAAGAAGCTCCCGGAACTGCGCCCGGCCCTGGCCGGTCGCTTCGGGCCCCACCACCGCTTCATGCTAAGCCGCCTGCTGGCCGACATCGACTATGTTGAGGAAGCCAGCAGAGAACTCAGCCGGCGCATCGAGGAGTTGCTCGTCCCTTTCGCCGCGACGATTGAGCGTCTGAACACGATCCCAGGCGTTCAACGGCGAACCGCTGAAGTGGTGGTGGCTGAAATCGGTGCCGATATGAGCCACTTTCCCAGCGCCGCGCATCTTTCGAGCTGGGCCGGCATGTGCCCCGGCAATCATGAGAGCGCGGGTAAGCGCCGCAGCGGCAAGACCCGCCGCGGCAATCGCTGGTTGCGTACCGCGCTGGTGGAAGCCGGTGCTGCTGCCGGCCGCACCAAGCACAGCGCCCTTGGCGCTCGCTATCGTCGCCTGCGCGCACACCTAGGGCATGGACGGGCGGTGCTCGCGGTCGGCCGCCATGTTCTCGAGATCGCTTACCACCTGATGGCACAAGCCACCACTTATCGTGAACTCGCTACCGATTACTTCGATCGCTATCGCGCCGAACGCCTCAAGCGCCGCAGCCGCGAGCAACTCCGGCGTCTCGGCTATCAGGTTACGCTCACACAACTCCCCACAGCCGCCTAGGGAGGATTTTTCAGGACAGACAGGTGGACAAACAGAATAAACAACAGCCTCATCGGGAGGCGAACCTTAACGCTCCAAGACCGATGCGCAAGTCTGCCGCTACCACACGATCTTCTGGCAGAATTGGCAATTCGCCACACACAACTAAATTTTCAGTAACGACAGGCCTCGGCTGCGTGTTCTTCGCACCCGAAGCTCGTCCTTTGCTTGGAATTTTCAGTATGGACAAGCGATCGGCCGGCGGCTAAAAACATCCTCAATTGTGCTTGTCATTCCCGGAACTTCATCAATCAAACATCTCAAGGAGAACGTT
>JASHQJ010000020.1 GCA_030037595.1 Candidatus Binataceae bacterium | reverse complement strand
CTCCCCGGTCGAGGTCATCCGCTATGAGTAAGGCGCGGCTCGAGGCCGAGGTTCCGGCCACGGCGGCGGCGGGCGCATTGATCGAAGTCCGGGGGCTGTCAAAGAACTTCATCGACGCCGGCCGCGAGATCACGGTGCTGCGCGGCCTCGATCTCACCGTCGACGCGGGCGACGAGATCGCAATCGTCGGCGAATCGGGCACCGGCAAATCCACGCTGCTGCATATCCTGGGAAGCCTCGAGACGCCGACCGCGGGCAAGGTGTTCTTTGAGGGCGAAGATCTGTTCGCCCTCGATGAGCCGGCGCTAGCGCAATTTCGCAATCTGAAGCTCGGCTTCGTCTTCCAGTTTCATTACCTGCTGGCAGATTTCAGCGCGGTCGAGAACGTGATGATGCCGGCGCTGATCGCGCGGATGCCGGACGACGAGGCGCGGCAGCGCGCGACCGAAGGGCTGGAACTGGTGGGGCTCGGCAGCAAACTGCATCGTCGGCCCGCCGAGCTTTCCGGCGGCGAGCAGCAGCGTGTCGCGGTCGCGCGCGCGGTGGTGCTCCGGCCACGGCTATTGCTGGCCGACGAACCGACAGGCAACCTCGATCCGCGGACTGCGGAAGAAGTTCACGGACTTTTCCACATGCTCAATCGTGAACTTGGCGTGACCTTGGTGATCGCAACGCACAACGAGCGGCTCACGCAGAGCGTCGGGCGAGCGCTGAGGCTCCGCGACGGGAAACTTGTGAACGAGCGCGCGGTCTAACTGATTCGCCGGATAAAGATGAGCGTGGCGAACGGCGAGGATCGCGAAGGTGGCAGCGGTAATTTGGTTTACTTACCCAAACCGATTGGTTAGGTTGTTCGCCGTTTTCCGGTGGCAATGATTGCGGGAAGGGCCGACGCGAGCATTATTCGCGCGATGTTCTGGTGCGCGCTTTTCGCCGTGATCGCGTCACTAGTCGCTTCCCTATCGGTACTGGCGCAGATTCCAACTATCGCGCGCATCGCACTGCGAGCAGCTCACATTTTCGAGCTGAACGAGGCTCTGGCGGAATTCGACGTGGTTGAGGCCCGATGATCGCTGTCTGGAGGAGCCACCGCTTCATGCGCGCGACGCTCTCATGGCTGGCCGTGGCCGCGATGCTCTCACTCGGCGCGGCACTCACGGCGCTCGCGCAGAATCAGATCATTTCCAAGATCGAGATTCGCGGCCTCCAGCGCGTCGATGAACAAGCGGTCCTGATACATCTGCAATCGCGCGTCGGCGTAGCGCTTAATCCCGATACGGTCAACGAGGACATCAAGTCCATTTACAAGATGGGCTTCTTCACCCGGGCCACCTCGGAGACCGAGCAGACTCCGTCTGGCGTCGTCCTCATCTTCGACGTCACGGAGCGGCCACAGATCACGAGCGTCCAGTTCAAGGGCATGAAGGCCGTACGGCAGACGGACGACAAGGTCATCGCCGCGATCAAGGTACATTCGGGCGAGATCGAAAATCCGCTTGAAGTGAAGGATACGATCAACGGCCTGACCCAGATTTACCGCGACAAGGGCTACCTCGACGCCAACATCACGTACCGCCACGTGATGTACCCGAACAATGAAGCGACAGGCGAGTTCGACGTGGTCGAGGGCCCGAAGGTCGAAATCACCAATATCGAGTTCACTGGCAACAAATCATTCCCCGCCGCCGAGTTGCGGAACGTGATGGAGACGAAGACCTACAGCAAGCTCTTGAGCTGGTTTTTCGGCTGGGGCGCGCTCGATCAGAAGACGCTCGACGACGACGTCGATCGCCTCGAAGCGTTCTATTACGACAATGGTTACCTCAACGTTCACGTCGACCAGCCGAAGATCGAGCGCACCGGCAACAAGCTGAAGCTGGTGATCCATATCGAGGAAGGGCCGCCGTTCAAGGTCGGACACGTCGCGGTGGTCGGTAACCTGAAGTTCCCGAAATCCGAAATTCGAAAGCTCGTCACTTTGAAGCCGGGCGAGCTGTTCCGCGGCTCGAATCTGCAACGCAACGTGCTGGCGCTCTCCGACTTCTACTCGGACCGCGGTTACGCCTACGTCAACGTTGAGCCGCGCACCCGGCTCGACCAGGCGACACGGCGTATCAGCGTGACCTTCGTGGTCACGCCCGGTCACGAGGTGCTGGTGGACCGGATCAATATCGCGGGTAACACCAAGACCGCCGACAAGGTCATTCGGCGCGAGATGCAGGTGCAGGAGCAGGAGCCCTATTCCGCCGCCGCCATTCGCGACTCGAAGGCGCGGCTCGATCGGCTCGGCTTCTTCAGCGACGTGCGCATCACGACTTCGCCGTCAACGCAGCCCGACAAGATCAACCTCGACGTGAACGTCACCGAGCAGAACACGGCATCGTTCCAGGTCGCGGGCGGTTTCGACAGCTTCCAGTCGTTGTTCGGCAACTTCACGCTCGGCAACACCAACCTGTTCGGCGGCGGCGAGTCGCTGATCCTGCAGGCACAGGTCGGCTTCCTGTTCCAGAACTTCAGTATCTCGTACACCGAGCCGTGGTTCCTCGATATGCCGCTCGGTGTGTCGCTGACGCTCTTCGACAACAAGAGCTACCTCCTGAGCTTCGACCAGTCGTCGGCTGGCTTCAGTCTCAACAGCACCTATCCGCTCACTGAGCTGGGAATAAAGAAGATCGGGCCATTCTCGATGAAGGATGTGAGCGCCGGTCTTGGCTATTCGTTTCAGAGCATCGGCATCACGGGACTGAACCAGTTCACGACCTACCAGATCGCGAAGTACAAAGGTTACACCCAGACCTCGGAGATTTTACCCAGCATCCGGCGCTTCACCATTGACAACCCTGCTGATCCGCGATCCGGCACAAACTTGAGCTTCGACGGCCAGATCGGCGGTCTTGGTGGAGGCAACTATTTTCTGCGAGCGGTCTTGCACGGCCGCTATTTCTGGTCGTTCTTAAAGAGCCCAACCCTGGGGACCTGGGTGTTGTCACAGGGCGTGACGTTCGGCATCGGCACCAATCTGAGCAGCGGAACGGGAGGCGAGTTGCCGCTCTACGAGCGCTTCTTCCCCGGCGGCACCGGCGTGCTGGACGCGGTGCGCGGCTATCAGCTCTATTCACTCGGCCCCGAGACCACGATTTTCAACCAGGTCGGCCAGCCGATCAGCGTGCAGAAC
>JASHQJ010000166.1 GCA_030037595.1 Candidatus Binataceae bacterium | reverse complement strand
CGATCGCCGCGATCCCAAGCCGGCGCAACGAATCAATCATCGGTATTTTCCTCCAACTTGTCACATGTCCCCAGGTCTAAGTCCACGGCACCATATTATCAACCGGCCACAATTTACAAGCCGTGGACGGTTAAACTTTAACGCGGCCCGGCCGTGAGCGCGAAGCGCTTGTTAGCGATGTGCGCCGCCCATATGATTTGCTTGGAGGGCGCGGGCGCGCCCTCTTTGCGACTCAACCGCCTCGCGGGATGACGACGGTGGAACTGGCCAAGACTTTTGATTCGAAAGCCGCGGAAGAACGATGGTTCCAGCGCTGGATCGACCTCGGATATTTCAAGGCCGATCCGTCGCGCGAAGGCGCGGTCTTCTCGGTTGTAATTCCGCCGCCCAATATCACGGGGCAGCTTCATCTCGGCCACGCGCTCAACGTCTCGCTGCAGGACATCATCGTGCGGATGCGCCGGATGCAGGGCTACAACACGCTCTGGCTGCCCGGCACCGACCACGCCGGTATTGCGACGCAAAACGCCGTCGAGAAGGACCTCGCCAAGCAGGGCAAGAATCGCCATCAGCTCGGCCGCGAGCCGTTCGTCGATCGGGTCTGGCAATGGCGTGAGGAATACGGCGGCCGCATCCTGAATCAGCTTCGCCGCCTCGGCGCCTCGTGCGACTGGAGTCGCGAGCGCTTCACCCTCGACCCCGGGCTCTCGAAGGCCGTGACCAAGGTCTTCGTCGATCTCTACAACAAGAAGTTGATCTACCGTGCCAAGCGGTTGATCAACTGGTGTCCACGCTGCGAGACCGCGCTTTCGGACCTCGAGGTCGATCACAAGGACACCAAGGGCTCGCTCTATTACGTGCGCTACCTGTTCGCCGATGGCTCGGGCGCGCTCACGGTCGCGACCACCCGTCCTGAAACGATTCTCGGCGACACCGCGGTCGCGGTGAACCCCGACGACGACCGCTACAAGTCGATCGTCGGCAAAACCGTCCGCGTGCCGCTGATCAATCGCGAAGTGAAGGTGATCGCGGACTCAGCCGTCGATCGCGAATTCGGTACCGGCGCGCTCAAGATTACTCCGGGCCACGATCTGAACGACTTCGAAATCGGCAAGCGCCATTTGCTCGAACAGATCTCGGTGCTCGACGAGCGCGCCCGGATCAACGTCAACGGCGGCAAGTACCAGGGTCTCTCCCGCGAGGACGCGCGCAAGCAAATCGTCGCACATCTCGAGGCAGAGGGCCTGCTCGAGAAGATTGAGCCGCACAATCACGCCGTCGGTGTCTGCTCGCGATGCGACACCGTGGTCGAGCCGCTGCTCTCCGAGCAATGGTTCATGGCGATGAAGGATATGGCGCGGCGCGCGGGCGATGCGGTGCGCAACGGAGAGACTACTTTCTATCCGAAGTTTTGGGAGAAGACGTTCTTCGACTGGATCGACAATATCCACGACTGGTGTATCTCACGCCAACTATGGTGGGGGCATCGGATTCCCGCCTATCACTGCGTGAGATGCAATCATCTCATCGTCGCCGCCGAGCGCCCGTCGAAGTGCCCCGAATGCGACGGCTCCGATATCACGCAGGACGGGGACGTGCTCGATACCTGGTTCAGCTCCGGGCTCTGGCCGTTCTCAACTTTGGGGTGGCCTGAGAATACCGCGGACCTCGCGCGCTACTATCCGACGAGCCTGCTGCTGACGGGCTTCGACATCATCTTCTTCTGGGTGGCGCGGATGATGATGTTCGGGCTCGAGTTCACAGACCAGGTGCCGTTCCGCGACGTGTATATCACGCCGCTGGTGCGCGACGAGTACGGCAAGAAGATGACGAAGTCAAAGGGCAACGTCGTCGATCCACTCGAGCTGCTGGAGCAGTACGGCGCCGATGCGCTCCGTTTCACACTGGCGCAGCTCGCAGCGCAGGGCCGCGACGTGATTCTGTCGCACGATCGATTCGCCGCGTCGCGCGCATTCGCCAACAAGATCTGGAACGCCGCTCGCTTCGTGTTGATGAAGCTTGAAGGTGCGCCGCAGCCGATCCCAGCGGTCGATGAATCGAAATTATCACTGGCCGACCGCTGGATTCTCGATCGGCTGAACCAAACGATCAAAGACGTCACCGAGTTTGTTGATCACTATGAATTCAACAACGCGGCGATGGCCGTGTACGACTTCGCGTGGCATCAGTTCTGCGATTGGTACGTCGAGCTGGCGAAGGAACCGCTGAATGCGGGTGGCGAGCGCCAAGCCGCAGCTCGATACGTGCTTGTGCATGTACTCGATCAGCTGCTCCGGTTGCTGCATCCATTTATGCCGTTCGTGACCGAAGATATCTGGCAGGCAATTCGGCCTTACGTCGGCGAGCCGAACCTTCCCCCACATTTGCCGATCGCACCATTCCCGCGAGCCCCGAGCGCCAGTCTGCTATCGCCTATCGAAGCGGCCGCGATGGAGCATTGCATTGAGGCGACCGAGGCGATCAACTCGCTGCGCTCGCTACTTGGATGGCATCCCGGGCAGCGCGTTATCGCCGTGGTACGTCTGGGCGAAGGCGTCGCGGCGAGCGAAATCGACCTCTGGAAGCAGTACGTTTCCGTGCGCGTCAAAGCGGACAAGCTCGCCATGCAGCCTGACGCTGGGGCGCGCGTCGTCTACTCGCACCTGAAGTGGGCCGACGTCGGTGTGGCGGCTCCGGAAGGCTACGACTTCGATCAGGCGCGACGCAAATTGCAGAAGCAGCTCGACCAAGTCGTGAAGCACTTCGACCAACATTCAAAGCGGCTCAACGATCCGCAATTCATGTCGAAGGCGGATCCGCAGACGCGCGAGGAAGTCGCCGAGCGCTACAGGAACCTTCAATCACAGCATCGGATGCTCACCGAGCAGTTGAAGCAACTCGAAGGCGCCGCCTAATCATGAATGGGCTCTCCCTTGCTTCCGATTCCCTCTCCCTGACCACGGAGAGGGCTGGGCTGAGGGCGTGGTGTTTCCCGCTTCTCGCGACCGCAAATAGTTCCAGGCACCCGTCACCCGGCGCCGCGATGCGGCGCCGACCTCCCCCTGGTCAGGGAGAGGCGTTTCCGAAAGACTGCGAAGTCATGCGATGAAGCTGCTCAATCAGCTCGAGATCGCCGATCAAATCCGGCGCGCGCTGGCCGAGGATGTGGGGCAGGGCGATCTCACCACGG
>JASHQJ010000165.1 GCA_030037595.1 Candidatus Binataceae bacterium | reverse complement strand
TGCGTGAGCAGGAACTTCGCGACGTCCCATCCCTTGTTGAGCGTGCCGACGAGGTTGGCCTTCGGCACGAGCACATCTTCGAAGAACGTCTGGCAAAACGGCGAGCTGCCCGAGATAAGCGTGATCGGCGCGGTCGAGACGCCGGGGCTCTCCATATCGAAGAGGACAAAGCTGATTCCCTCGTGCTTGGGCGCCTTGGGGTCGGTGCGCACGAGGCAGAAGATCCAGTCAGCCTTGTCGGCGTAGGACGTCCAAATCTTCGAGCCGTTGACGACGTAATGATCCCCCTTGTCCTCGGCGCGTGTCTGGAGCGAGGCGAGGTCGGAGCCGGAGCCGGGTTCGGAATAACCCTGGCACCATCGGATTTCGCCGCGCGCGATTTTGGGCAGATACTCGCGCTTTTGCTGCTCGTTGCCGTATTTCAAGAGGGCCGGTCCGAGCATCCAGATGCCGAAGCTGTCGAGCGGAGAACGGCATCCGAGCTTGCGCATCTCTTCGCGCAGGATTTTCGCTTCCTCGCGTGAAAGCCCGCCGCCGCCGTACTCGCGGGGCCATTCGGGCACGGTCCAGCCACGCTCGGCCATCCTTTGCAGCCAGAGGCGCTGCGCGTCGGACTGGAACTTCCATTTGCGTCCGCCCCAGCAGGTGTCTTCTTCGCCGCGCGAGGGCTTGCGCATCTCGGGCGGGCAGTTGGCTTCGAGCCACGCGCGGGTCTCTTCGCGAAAGGCTTCGGGGTCGGGCATCGATGAAGCTCCTTGAGTGGTTGGCGTGCGCTCATCACCGCGCCCGCGTCCGATCGCGGATTATCGCCCGGAATTGGCTGCCGATCTACAGGGGCAAAGCGTCAAGCGTCGCAACAACGAATCGCCTCGCTCGCGGCTGACGCCGTGAGGCGGAAGCCGCAAGCTGGGAGAGGCCGCAGTGCGATTCGCGACGCGAATCGGACTGCGGGTGAGGGCATGTCGCAGCGGATGCGAAGTGATGCGCTCCTCGCGGGCGCCGGAGGTTTCGCCCTCACCCGATGCTGGCGTCACTTCGTTTGCTCGCGTCGGCTTTTCCCGGAGGGACCGGCGTATTGTCCTCAGCGCCCTCACGAGTGGGCGCATTCGCGAGTGGGGAGAGCCGCCTCTCGTAGAGGCTGATACCTGCGCGGGCGCTCAGGCCATGAACAAAAATGCTGAGCAGCACCGTTACAATCACGGCTCGCTGGATCGTGGGCTCGCCCGGCAAGTTCAGTTCCTGCTTCAGGTAAACCAGGCCGAGGACAATTGAGGCTAGGCCGCGCGGCCCGAACCATCCCATGAAGACGGTGCCAGCACGATCGATACCGGCGCCGACCAACGCGATCGCGACCGGAAGCATCCGCACCACGGTCAGGCTCAAAATCGCGTACAGCCACAGGTTCGAGTGAAACTGACGCCAATTCCCCACTACGATCATGCCAAAGAGGAAGAAAACGGCGAGGTTCGCGAGCTCGCCCCACTGTCCGCCGAACTCCACGCTATGGCGAGCTTCGTCTCTGAGCATGAACTGCACCGCAAGCCCGGCCACAAAGGCCGCAATGAACATGCTGCCGTCGAGCTCTTCGCTGATTGCCATGCAGAGCAGCGGCAGCGCCGCCATCCCAATCTGCTGAAACGATTCCGCGACCCAGTTCCTCCGGCGGGCAAAGTTCATGAGCCAGCCGCCGCCCAGGCCAATTGCGATCCCGACCAGCGCTCCGAGGCCGAGTTGTTCGTAGATAAACTGCGAGAGCGCCATCGGGCCGCCTTCGATTTTCGCAGCCGCGATTGCCATGAAGAACAAAAGAAACGGGACCGAGAGGCCGTCATTGAGACCGGCTTCGACATTGAGCGCCTCGCGCACGCGATCGGGTACCCGCGGGCTCTTCACGATCACTTGTCCGAGCCCGGCATCGGTGGGAGCGAGGATGGCGGCGAGGATGCCGGCTTCCCAAATCGAGAGCTTCGGAAAGACCAGCAGCGCCGCGACCGCGCCGAGTGCGATCGTCAGCAGCATGCCAACGCTCAACAGGCGAGCGGGCAGACTTCCGATGCTGCGCAACGTCGCGAGGTTGGTCTGGCTCGCGTCCGTGAAGAGCAGCAATACGAGACCGATTTCAGCCAGACCGAGAAGGACGTTTGCGGTAAACCCGGCTTTCAGGATCGTGGGCATCGCCGGGAACATCAGCATCCCCGCGACCGTAAAGACGATCGGCGCGGTGAAGATCGTGCGATTGAGCAGCCCCGAGAAAAGGCTGAAGAGAAAAAACAGCGAGACGAAAATCGCGAGAGCAGCCATCGTGGTCCGTTACCTTGAACGGAGACTTACACGATTTTCGTCCTAGCTGGATAGGCGAGCGCTGGAGATTGCGACCACTCTTTGTGAAAAAAGCTCGCCCGCGGCTGACGCCGTGAGGCAAAAGCCGCGCACTGCGAGAGGCCGCAGTCCGATTCGATTCGAATCGGATTGCGGGTGAGGGCATGTCGCAGCGGATGCGAAGTGATGCGCCTCACGGGCGCTGGAGCTTCGCCCTCACCCGATGCTCGCGTCACTTCGTTTGCTCGCGTCGGCCTCTCCCGGAGGGCCGGAGGGAGAGGCTGTTCCAACTTCAAACTGATTATCCAGTTATGCGAACACGCGCGGGCTCAGCGTGCCAGAGCAGTTCGGGCAGACGAGATTCATCGACGCCGCGCACGGATCGCAGAACGTGCACTGGAACGAGCATGCGTGGCCCGCGGCGGGATCGGTGAGCGCGGCGCCGCATTTCTCGCATTTGTCCTTCGGCGTGGTCATCAGCTTCAGGAGCCCGCCGTTGCGCTCCTCGTCCTCAGCCGCCTTCAGCAGTTTCTCACGCGCGAGCGCGTTGGATTCGCCGGACGCGAGCGCGCGATACACAGCGCCTCCTGCGATCTCGAGCTTCGACATTAACGCCATCTGCTCGCGTCGATTAAGACCGCGAAACAACGATGCCATCACCTGTTCGGGAGCAATGGTCTTGTCGTTCATGTAAGGTGTTCGCTCCTTCGGCGGCCGGAGTCTTCGAGCGAGCGTAAGCGGAAGTGTGGACCGAATCAAAGGTCCACTCGCGACGCTTAGCGGGGATCCATCAAGCCGCCTGAGCGCGGCGATACTTGGAGCGATAGGGATTCTACGCTGCCTTGTTGGCTTTGGGCACGATTACCGGCGGCGTCGGCTCGCTCATCCGGCGCGTGATCTCCTCGTCCGGCGTCGTCATCAGCTTCCGATATTGCTCCTGATCGGCGTAGCGCATGTGCGGCTTGCCCGGATCGATCGGCGGCTGCGCGACGGCACCTCCCTTGCCCTCGTATGGCGCGGGCGCGGTGAAGCGCCGGAGCTCGTCGGGCGAGATTCCAGCGAGCGCGACAACCTCGGGATCGATCCACGCACGCGCATCGATCGCTTCGCTGGAGGTCGCAATCTCGAGGCAGAGTCCCTCCAGGCCCGCGAAGTAGATCGATTTGCAGAAGCCGTGGTTGAGCGGGCCGAAGACGTTGATGCCGCGCGAGCGGATCCGATCGCGCATCGCGAGCAGCTCGGCCTCGGTCTCGACGTTGAATGCTACGTGCTGCATCGTGCCCGCGGCGGATGGAAGGCCGGGATTGCCCGCGTGCGAGACGCCCCAGGCAGGCTCGATCTCTTTAATCTTGTCCATCTGAACGAAAGCGACCGAACAGGTGTCACCAAGCTTCAGGAAACCGTGCCATGCGCCCTTCACGCCGTGCATCCAGTAGAGCGCGACCAGTTCCATGCCGAGGACGTCGGTGAAGTATTCGATCTGCGCCTTGATATTGGCGGTCGAGATCGCGAGGTGGTGCAGCGCGTTGGGCTTGGACATTTTCGATCCTCCTTGAGGCGCACGACGGGAGCGGATGCCAATGCTCCTCAGATCGGTCTAGCGGTTGGATGAGGTTTCGTCAAACCGTGGACGCAGCATCCAAAAGACGGCGCCCCTCGTAGCGAGGAGCGCCGTGGACCTCAACCTTTCGCAGACTTGTGTTCGGCTTCGTCTTTGAGCGGATCGCGGTTGCGACAATCGCCGCGCCCATCAAGAGCGCAAAGATTCCGACGCCGCGGTCGATTCCGCCAAGCGTCGCCAGCAGCCCGAAAAGCACGATTATCAGGCCAACCAAGATCGCGATCCCGCGCATCACGTGAACGCCGGGATTGACCACGCCGCACTTCAGACAGAGCAGTGCACCCCCTGCGACTTCAACGCCGCACGCCTTGCACGGCACCCTCTTGCTCATGATTTCCCTCCTTTCAGGAACCGCCAATCGTGATTTTCCTAGCTCCATAGAAATTCAGCGTCACGTTTGCGTCTGGCGGCGCGACTTGCGCTTGTGCTCATCTCCTTCCTTGCTTTCGTTAGCACTCAACCGATCGCCGTAGCTGATTGATACGCGATTCAATTGTGAACGATGTGGGCTCACGCCTCCGGTTCGTCGATCACCGGATTCTCGAGCAGTCCGAGCTTGCTGATTTCGACCCGCACCACGTCGCCTGCCTTGAGCCATTCCTGTGGCTTGCGCGAAGCGCCGACGCCCGCAGGAGTGCCAGTGAAGATGACGTCGCCGGGCTCCAGCGTGAACGCGGCGGTCACGTATTCGATGATCGCCGGAATATCGAAGATGAGCTGGCCGGTGTTCGACTTCTGCTTGAGCACGCCGTTGACCAGCGTCTTGATTTCGAGATTCGCCGGATCGCCCACCTCATCGAGCGTGACGAGCCACGGCCCGAGCGGTCCGTGCGTATCGAAACCTTTGCCCATCATCCAGGTGCCGGAGTGGAACTGCCAATCGCGTACCGACACATCGTTGCCGTTGGTGAGCCCGGCGACGAATCCGAGCGCATCGGCCGCTTTGACGTGGCGCGCGCGCCTTCCGATCACGGCACATAGTTCGGCTTCCCAATCGACCGAGGTGCTGACGCGCGGCCGATGAATCGGCATCCCTGGGCCGGTGATACAGGTCGGCACCTTGGTGAAAACTACCGGGCGCTTGGGTATCTCCATGCCGGCCTCAGCCGCGTGATCGCGATAGTTGAGTCCGATCGCGAGGACCTTACCCGGGCGCATCACCGGCGCTTCGAGATGAAAGCCGGGTTCGCTGGTGCCGAACAGCAGCCCGAGCGCGATCGCCTGCTCGCGATGGGACTTGGCGAATTCGTCGCCGGCCTTGAGCGCGCGGCGCGCCGAGTCGATCGCCGGCTCGCCTTGGGCCAGGAACCTCAGCATGTCGTCGGGAATCCGGACGCCGGCAAGCTCACCGGCGCGGGCGAGATCGATCATTTCCGCGTCGCCGCGCATCGCGCCGAGCCGGGTTGCACCTCTGAATGTGTACGTGACGAGCTTCATATTGATATCCTCTTGAGCACTGGAATATCGCGTCTTGTCTCCGTCTGCCAGAAAACCCGAGGTCGGGTCGAATCCATCAAGTGACGCTCCTTCATCTTCGGCTGAACGGGACGAGCGGCGCTCCAGCGCATTCCGCGCCTTTCGGCATCGCAACTATCGGCTCTACTTCAGCGGCCAGCTCACCTCGCTCGCGGGGACCTGGATGCAGAGCGCGGCGCAATCGTGGCTGGTGCTCAAGCTGACAAATTCGTCGCTGATGCTGGGCGTCGTATCGTTCGCGCAATTCCTGCCAATCCTGCTGGTCGGGCTGGTGGCGGGCGTGATCGTCGATCGTGTCGACCGCCGCCGCATGATTATCGCGACGCAGACGCTGCTCATGATCAGCGCGTTCGTGCTGGCTGCTCTGACTTGGAGCGGGCGAGTGCGCGTGATTCACGTGATAATCCTGGCCGCGTTCAACGGCACGGTCAGCTCCTTCGATATGCCTGGGCGGCAGTCGTTCGTCGTCGAGATGGTCGGCTATGACGATTTGGCCAACGCGATCGCGCTCAACTCGATGATGTTCAACGGCGCGCGCATGATCGGCCCCGCGATCGCGGGTCTGCTGATCGCATGGCTTGGCCTGGGCACCTGCTTCTTCCTGAATGGCGTCAGCTTTATCGCGGTGATCTGGAGCCTCTGGCTGATGGAGATCCCCGCGCGCACGATTGCGACCAACGGCGCGCGACTCTTTCGACAACTTAGTGAGGGCCTGGCATACGTCTGGAAGCATCGCGCGATTTTCCACCAGATGATGCTGGCCGCCGTCGCCAACGGCCTGGGATATCAGTATCTCGTGCTGGTCCCGCTCTTTGCGCGCAACGTGCTGCACGGCGACGCGCGCTCTTATGGATTCCTGGTCGCGATCCAAGGCCTCGGCTCCGTGATCGGCGCAGCGACGCTCGCGTCGCGGGTGACGACGCAGGGCATCCGCAATAACCTGATAGTTGGCCTGCTCATCTCGGGAATCGGAATCATCGTGTTCGGGCTCTCGCGCAGCATGGTTATTTCGCTCGCGGCGCAACTCGTGATCGGCGCGGGACTCACGAACTTTCGCGCGAGCAACAACACTCTCGTGCAACTGTTCGTATCGGACGAATTGCGCGGGCGCGTGATGAGCACCTATCAACTGGCCGCCGTCGGGATGGCCCCGCTTGGCGCCCTCGAGGTCGGCTACCTCGGCAATCGCATCGGTCCGCGCGCCACAGTCGTGATTTGCGGCGCAATCACGATCGGTTGCATGGCGATGCTGATAACGCGGCTCCGCTCGATCGGAGCTGCGGAATCTCCCGCGCTAGAGGCGGTCGACTAGGCAGGGCTTTGGTGATGGTGAGGATAGATCGCGCGCTCGCGTTGATAGGATCGGCCCTGGTGATTCTGGGTGCCGTGGCACTCGCGGGATGCTCGCAGACTCTCGGTGCGCCGCCCCGCAATCAGCAGGACTACGGATTGGTGATGCCTCCGCCGCCGCAGCCGGCGCCTGATACGCTCGAAGCTCAGCCGCAGGTCGGTCGGATTTTCGTCAACTCCTGTTTCGATTGCCATGCGAACAAGGGCAGCGGTTCTGTCGGTGCGAAGTTCGCGCCGTCGTTCCTGTTCGGCGAGGTCAAGGCGCGACGCGCGCTCGACATGTCCGAATGGTTCCGATACGACGCGGCTCAGCAAAGCGCACTCGCCGCGGAAATCGCTAAATCGGTAAGCGACGGCACCATGCCGCCGGGCGACTACCTCGATCTTCATCACTCGGCGAAGCTGACCGACCAGCAGAAGCGGCTTATCACGCAGTGGGCGGCGGGACTCAAGCCAGCGCCCGCGCATTGATTTTTGTTGATGCCCCCAGGCAGGTATTTCATCCAAAAAAATCCGCGCGTGTTGAGCGCGGAGCATGATCGAGGCTGAAGTTCTGATCGCGGGCGGCGGTCCCGCCGGACTCGCCGCCGCAATCGCAATTGCCGAAAGAGGGTTTCAAGCAGCCGTCATCGATCCCGGCCGCCCTCCCATCGACAAGGCGTGCGGCGAAGGCTTGATGCCCGACGGGCTCGATACCCTCGAGCGTCTCGGCATCAGAGTCGCGGCGGGCGACGGCGCTCCGTTCACGGCATCCGCTTCATCGATATCGGCGTAGCCGCCGAGGCCCGATTCCCCGGCCGTCATGGCTTGGCCTTCGCCGCACCGAGCTTCATCGCCGGCTCGTCGAGCGGGCGGAGCATCTCGGCGTGCGGCTATGCTGGGGCAAGCGCGTCGATTTCACCCGGGCATAATGACGCTCGCGTTGACGGTGGGAGAGCCGCCTATCGGTGGCTGATCGGTGCGGACGGGTTCAACTCTCGCGTACGAGCGGCAACGGGACTTGCTCCGTGAAAAAAATCTCGGCAGCGGATTGGGATGCGCCTGCATTCGTATCGCACCATGGACAGATCTTGTCGAGGTTTACTAGCATCGACTAGGTCAGGCCTACGTGACGCCAATCGCCCGCGACGAAATCTGCATCGCAATCACGGCGCGCGCCTACGAGTTGAGCTTCGGAAACCTTGCCACACACTTTCCGGTGCCCGCGAGGAGAATCGAGCATGCGGAGCTGGCGTCGCGCGTCCGCGGCGGAGTTTCGTCGACGAGCAGGCTCAACGCCGTCTATGGCGGAAATATTGCGCTGGTGGGTGACGCGTCGGGGACCGTTGACGCGCTGACGGGAGAGGGCCTCTCACTTGCGTTTCGACAGTCAATTGCGCTGGCGGAGGCGCTGGCGCGCGGCAACCTCGCGAGCTACGGGGCGGAGCATCCCCGGATCTCGAGAAGGGCGAGGACGACTGCCAGGCTGCTGCTCGCGATGAACGATTATCCTGCCTGGCGAGCTATGCTGCCAGCTCCAGGCGCCACCGAGCTCGATCGCCGACGCGCGCGTGATTGCCGCCGAGGTCGAGCGCGAGTGCCAAAGCGTTCGCCGCGCGCTCAGCGAGATGCCGCCCGCCTGAGCGCTCCGCGATCTTACAGATACTTCCCTCATTCCGTGGCACGCCCTATGAGTATTAGCGAGCCGCCGCGCTCGCTTTCTCACGCCGCGGTGGCCAGGACGCCATGAGCGAATACCAGGGCTACGAGATCAAGTTGAACCCCGAGACCGGCCGCTTCGAGGTCTTCTGGAAAGGCAAGAAGCAGGAGGCCGACTTCGCACGCGAGGCCGATGCTGAGGAATGGATCGACGACCTGTTCCCCTCGAACCGCACGAGCTGACGATTCGGATGCTCGCCGCGTCGGCGGAAGGTCGGAGACTGGGAGCGTCGCGTGGCTGAGAGTTGGCGCGAGAGTGAGATAATCGCTGGCCTCTTCGTCGGCGATCTGCAGGATGCGCAGCGGTTCGACGACGCGATAATCAGCGTGCTGCCTGATGTTCCCGAGGGCGAACCGCGCGACGCCATCCACATGCCGATTCTCCTGAACGGTATCGCGACCCTCGAGAGCACTGCCGCGTTAATCGACCATTCGCTAAAGATCGGTCGGCGCGTGCTGGTGCATTGCGAGGAGGGGTGCGAGCGTGCGCCGCTCGTCGTCGCGTGGTTCCTCAAGACGCGGCGCGGCATGACGCTCGACGAGGCGTATGCGTTGTTGAAGAGCCGCCGGCCGATCGTAGCCGATCGGCGTCGATGGCTCGGTCCGCACGGCGACTGAACTACGTACTCGTCACAAGGAACATCGACTTGGGATGTTGTGTCCGGCCCATCGGATCGGGCAGGCTTGGCAATCAAACGATTTCGATTGCCCGATAGCTCAAGAGGAGACTGCATGAAGACCTGGACCGCGCGAATCGCGTTGACAATCCTGCTGGTTGTGGCCGTGCCGCTCGCCGCGCGCGCCGACACCTGGCAGATCGATCCCGCACACACCAATGTCGAGTTCACCGTGCGCCATATGATGATCTCGAACGTCAAGGGCCAGTTCGAGAAAACCTCCGGCACGATCACCACCGACGGCAACAATCCAACCTCGGCCGTGATTGATGCGACAATCGACGCGGCCTCGATCAACACGCGCGTCGCAAAACGTGACGGTCATCTTAAGAGTCCCGATTTTCTCGACGTCGCCAAGTACCCGACGATCACCTTCAAATCGAAAAAGGTCGAGGCCGCAGGTTCTGACAAATGGAAGGTGACCGGCGACCTCACGCTGCACGGCGTTACCAAGGAAGTCGTGCTCGATGTTGACGGGCCGACCGCGCCAATCAAGGATCCGATGGGCAACATGCGCGCCGGCGCTTCCGCGACCACGACGATCAGCCGCAAGGATTTCGGCCTCACCTGGAACAAGATTATGGAGTCGGGCGGCGTAATCGTCGGCGACGAGGTGAAAATCTCGATCGACGTCGAGGCCGTGAAGAAACCCGGCGCCTGAAGTAAAAGCTCGGAACTAGCGCTAAAAT
>JASHQJ010000164.1 GCA_030037595.1 Candidatus Binataceae bacterium | reverse complement strand
CACGACGTGTTGCACGCTCGGCTTGCCGCGCTTGAGGGTGCTGAACGCGCGCTAGTCGCGTCGAGCGGGATGGCGGCAATCTCCGCCGCGCTGATTACAGTCGTGGGCGGCGGAGGACACATGCTGGCACAGGATTGTCTCTACGGCGGTACACACGATCTGCTCACGGAGGATTTTCCGCGCCTCGGGATAGAAGTCGATTTCATCGACGCGAACGAGCCCGCGACCTGGCGTGAGGCCCTCAAGAGCAACACCAAGGCGATCTACGTGGAGACGATTTCAAATCCGTTGATGCAGGTTGGCGACCTGATTGAGGCGGTCGATTTCGCGCGCGAGCACAAGCTTGTATCGATGGTCGACAACACGTTCGCGAGCCCGGTCAACTTTCGTCCGCATGAGGCGGGCTTCGATCTCTCGCTGCATAGCGCCACCAAGTACCTGAATGGTCACACAGATATCGTTGCTGGAACCGTGATCGGACGCGACTCGCTGATCAAGAACATCAAGCGGACACTCGACCACCTGGGCGGATCGCTCGACCCTCACGCATGCTTCCTGCTTGAGCGCGGGTTGAAGACGCTCGCGGTGCGTGTCCGATACCAGAATGAGAGCGCGTTAAAGATCGCGCGATTCCTCGAGCAGCATCGTGCGGTCGCGTGTGTCAACTATCCTGGTCTCGAAAGCCATCCGGCGAATCTCCGCGCATGCGAACTCTTCGATGGCTTCGGCGCGATGCTCAGCTTCGAGCTCAAAGGCGGCGTCGCCGCGGCGGAGCGCTTCCTCGCACGCGTCACGATTCCGATCGTCGCGCCGAGCCTCGGCGGCGTAGAGTCGCTCATCACGCGGCCGGCGATTACGTCGCACGGCGGCATGTCGCCAGCCGCTCGCGAAGGGGTCGGAATCTCCGAAGCATTAATTCGGCTCTCAGTCGGCCTCGAGGCGAGCGACGATTTGATTGAGGACTTCGAGACGGCGCTCGCCGATTCCTGAAGCGCCTCGATCCGAAGCATCCGATCGTTTCACCGCTGTTCGAAAAGCGTACATCGTCCTGAAAGCCTCGACGCGATCACTATCACACGCGCCTCTGATGGCATGTTCGTCGATGTGAACCGCGTCGTGATGGAAACGAACCATCTGACCCGCGACCAGATCATTGGCCACACATCGCTCGAGCTCGGGTTCTGGACCGATCGAAGTGCGGCGCTCAAGTTCTCGGAGGAGCTGGCGAAAACCGGAGAGATTCGCGAGCTCGAGCAGGAGTTCCGCACCCGCGACGGCCGAACGATGGTCTCGCTAACTTCCGCGGTGCTCATGGATATTGACGGCGAGCAATGCGTGGTCTCGTTCTCACGCGACATCACCGCGGCGAAGCGGGTTCAGCGCGAACTCAAAGCGGCGCGCGAGGCTGCGCTCGCGGCATCGCGCGCCAAGTCCGAGTTTCTGTCCAGCATGTCGCTTGAGCTTCGCGCGCCGATGAATTCGATTCTCGGCATGACCGATTTGCTGGCTGAAACCGACCTGACTCCGGAGCAGCCCACTACGTCAACGCGGTTATCGCAAACGGCAACGCTCTGCTGCAACTAATCAACAGCATCCTCGACTGGGCCGAGCTCTAAAGCGGCGGTCTGCAATTGGAAGCTACCGAGTTCAATCCCGAGGCGATCGCCGAGCAGGTGCTCGACACGCTCGCAGTCCGTGCACACGAAAAGGGACTTGAATCGATCGGACAGGTCTGTTCGACCGTGCCCAAAAACTGTCGTTGGCGATCCGCTGCGCCTGCAGCAGATGCTCGAAACCTGGTGGGCAATGCGATCAAGTTTACCAACCGAGGCGAAGTGGTTTTATCGATCGATTCCTGCGCTCGACTGGAAGGGCGGCTCGCGCTCGCATTCAGCGTACCGACAGGGGGCACGGTATCTCGACCGACAGATTAAGCTCAATCTTTTTGCCCTTTGCCCAGGCCGTTTCTTCGACCACACGACGTTTCGGCGGAACCGGCCTGGGCCTGGCGATCGTCTCGCGATTGGTGTCGCTGATGAACGGCCAAATAACGGTGACGAGCGAGATGGGCCGCGGCAGCAACTCGCGTTCACCGCCGACTTCGGTCCCGACATGGAATCCGCCAGTCAGGCGCGGGGCGAGAAGGAACAACTGCTCGGAATTCCGATTCTGATCGCTACCGCGATCCAGTCCTCTAGTAACGCGGTCGAATCCGGGTTGACCGCACAAGGCGCGCATGCACGCGCGCGGGCGACGCGAGTCGTGAAATCGATCTGATCGAGCGGGCACGGACGTTGGGCAACCCCTTCGCAGTCGCGATTGTCGATGGCAGAGTGCCGCCTTCGGGCGGAATCGATTTCGTGAAGCGGCTTGCCCGGAGCGCATCGCCTCGGTCGGTCTCGATCACGATGCTCGCGACCGACGACATGAACTCCAGGATTGCCGAGTTGAAGGCTCTCGGCCGCGAGCATTACCTCGCCAAAACTGTGGGACGCGAACGCTTGATTGTGGCCGTGCGCGCAGCAATCGCAAGTCCATCGAGCCAAAGCAGCGCGGCAGAACCAAAACGTCCGGCAGCCTCCTCAAGCTTTGTCATTCAGCGTGCGCTGAAGATCCTGCCTGCCGACGATTCGATCGACAACCGCGCGCTCGTCAACGTGTACCTGAAGAACACTCCCTATCGGCTGGAAGAGGCTGAAGACGGTCAAGCGGCGATCGACCGCTTCATTGCGGAGCACTACGACCTCGTCCTGATGGACATCCAGATGGCGGTCGTCGATGGCTAGGATGCGACGCTCGCGATTCGTCGATGGGAACGCGAGCACGGATTGCCGCGCACGCCCATAACCGCGCTTACCGCGTCTTTAATTAGTCAAGCGGTACAGCGCGCCCGCGAGGTTGGATGTGACCTGCATGTCGCCAAGCCCGTCAAGAAGGCTACGCTGTTGAAAGCGATCCGCGACGCGATATCGCTCATTCCAGGCGAGTCAGCCGCATCGATCGCCGATGCGGGGTCCCGATGAACGCACGTTCGAAGATCGAGGTTGACGAACGCCGCGCAGGCCTGGTTCCAGATTTTCTTGCGCGGAGACGGATCGATCTTGAAAAAATCCGTGATTCCGCCGCGCCACCCAACTATGCGGAAGTTGAACGCGTCGGTCACAAACTCCGGGGTGACGGCGGCGCGTATGGATTCGATCGAATGAGCAGTGTCGGACTTCGGCTGGAAAGGCTGTGGAACGCCGCGACGACGCTGCAATCGTATCGCTCGAAATAGCGCTACTGGACTATCTCGATCACATCGATATCGTTTACTGCGCGATGGAAGAGTAACTGGCGAACTTGGCTGCGCCTTGCGCACGCTTCAACGCCGATGCTAGCGATCGAGACGGGCCTCGATGTTTCCCATCTCAATTGCAAATGTTCACCGTTCGCTCATCCTGCTAGCAGTGATCCTGCTCGCCGGTCCCCTAACACCTTCGGCCGCGCTCAACGCCGATGAAATCCCCGACTCGGTCGGTGAATACTCAGCCGCGCTTTCCGATCTAATGAAGGCGAACGGACGCCAGTCGATCGAGCCGGTCTTTGAAGCCGGAATGAAAACGACCTCCCGCTTGCAGGCGGTTTTGCCGTCACTCAGCGAGGCGCAATATCAGCAGGTTCAGCACGAGATGCAGGGATTTGTAGTCGTGCGCCATCCGGGCGAGCAGAGCCTCGTGCGCCCAAATCTCAGTTTCTTCAAGGCCCTCGCGAAGAACCAAGGAACGAAACCGGACCGCGCATTCTTCGACATCTACGAGCAGACTGAGCCCGACGGCAACGGTCAGTTCCCCGCTTATGTTCGCGCCGAGCCGAATCAGGAGACTGGATGCACGATGTTTGCGGGAAAGAAGCTTGGCGATCTTTACCGCGGATGGCTCACGTTCAGGACCGCAAATCCCGACGCCTACTCAAACGAAGCCCAAGGTGAAATTGACGCGATAGAAAACGAACTGGAGTCGGGCATTTGTTCTTGCGATTCAGCCCCGGCGACGGCGGCGGGCCTTCAATCGTTCGTTGATACTTTTCCGAATCTGCCGATGACGCCGAAGATCAAAGCTCGAATCGCGACCATTCGAGCAGGCAAGTCAAGCTTCCGCTTCAACTGCAAAGCCTGATTGAATCGAAGCGCGGCGTCAGCGCGCGAGATCGCGGCCATGCTCACCGAGGCCGTCGAGGCTGAGACCTTTGAAGGCGGGCTCCTCGGTCGCCATTTGCGTGAAGACTGCGTCCGCCGACTTGCTCCGTTCGACGCCATCGAGCGCGTGGCCCAAGCGCGCGATCGCCTCGATCGCTGAGAGCGCCTGCCCCGGCGGCGGAAACGCTTCGTAGAGACGCTGCACGCGTCCCTTGAAGTTGGTGAAGCTGCCGTTGAGCTCCGGATACGCGGCGATTGGCCACACCTGGTTCGCCATCTGGCAGGTCCCGTTGGCGTCGGTCGAGAGCACCAGCATGTAGTCGAGTGCACCGAACTTGCGCATGAACTCCTGCTCGCCCATCGCGCGCACCAGGTCAGCGCGGAGCACGATCAGTATCTTGAGCTTGCCCGCTGCCACTGCCGACGCTAGGGAATCGAGACTCGCCGTCACTCCGAGCGCCCTGAGACCCTGCGCGTTCGGATTCTTGCTCGAGCGGATCAGCAGATCGTCGGCGCCGCTCGCACCGGGCGGAGACCATGTCAGCGTCGCGATCTGGTCGGAGCCAATCGTTTCTCTGATCAGCTTCTTCATCGCGAACGCTTCTTCGTTCGTCGACTTCGCATCGATCACGGCGCCGACAGCGTTGGCGCCAAACTCGCTGCCGATATTCTTGATGATGCCGGCAGCGCGCCGGAACGCTTCCGCCCAAGTCTCGGCGACCAGCTCGTTCTTTTGCTGCACGAGCGGCACCGTAAGCCGCGTCTCCTGCTGCAGCTCGGGGAAGCTGTGCCGACCCTCGTCGCACATCCAGTAGCTATTGACATCAGGATTGTAGCGCGGCTTGAAGCGGTAGATGCGCCCGCGATGGTGATGGATGTCGATCGAACATCCGCGCTCGCACGCACCGCACACCGAGGGCTTCCGATGCAGGTACCAGACGCGCATGCGGAAGCGGAAGTCTTTTTCGGTCAAGGCGCCGACCGGGCAAATGTCGACCACGTTGATGGCGTACTTATTGTTGACGGGCTGGCCGGGATTGATCTCGATGCGGTTGTGGTCGCCGCGCTCGAAAATCGCGAGCTCGCTCGTATGTGTGACCTCATCGAAGAAGCGCGTGCATCGCGCGCACAGGATGCATCGCTCCTGGTCGAGCATCACGCCCGAGCCGATATCGAGCGCCTTGCCTTTGCGGTTTTTCTCGGCGAGTGGGAAGCGCGAGGGCCGCTCGTCGTAATCCATGTAGTAGTCTTGCAGCTTGCACTCGCCGGCCTGGTCGCAGACCGGGCAATCGATCGGGTGATTGATGAGCAAGAACTCCAGCACGGCGCGCTGCGCGGCCTTGGTCTTGTCGCTCTTTGTATGAACGACCATGCCGTCTGCGACCTTGGTGTTGCACGCGATCTGCAGCTTGGGCGCCTTTTCAATTTCAACCAGACACATCCTGCAGTTGCCCGGTATGCTGAGCCCCGGATGATAACAGTAGTGCGGAATCTCGATGTTGAGCTTCTCGGCCGCCTGGATCAAATTCAGGCCGTCAGCGACTTCGACTTCCCTACCGTCAATCGTGAGCTTGGGCATCGGTGAATCTCGCCGCCTAAGCTGCCTGCGCCTTGGCTTCCGCGGACTTGAACGGGCATCGGCCCAGCTTGATGTGCTCTTCGAACTCGCTCCGGAACTTCGTCACGTAGCTCTTCACCGGCATCGCGATACTATCGGCGAGCACGCAGATCGTGTTGCCGACCATGTTGTCCGAGATGTTGTTGAGCAGGTCGAGTTGTTCGATCTTACCCTGCCCCGCTTCCATCTCGTTCATGATCTTCTCGATCCAGCCGCATCCTTCGCGGCAAGGAGTGCACTGTCCGCACGACTCGTGATGGTAGAAATGCGCGGTCGCGCGCAGCATGTCGACCATGCAGGTGTCCTCGTGCATCACGATTACGACGCCCGAGCCCATGGCCGAACCGATCGCACGCATCGAATCGAAATCGAAGATCGCGCGTTCGGATTCTTCTTTATTGAGCACTGGGAACGACGAGCCGCCTGGTATAACGCCCTTGAGCGTCTTGCCATCGAGCATCCCGCCGCCGATGTCGTAGATCATATCCCTGATCGGCGTGCCCATCGGAAGCTCATAAAGCCCGGGCTTGTTGACGTGCCCCGAGAGGCACACGAGCTTGGTGCCGGGGCTCTTCTCAGGGCCAATGGATTTGTACCAGTTGGCGCCGCGATTGATGATGTGCGGAACGTTCGACAGCGTCTCGATGTTGTTGACTACGGTCGGGCAGCCGAACGCGCCCACGAGCGCGGGGAAGGGCGGGCGGTTGCGCGGATAGCCGCGCTTGCCCTCGAGCGATTCGAGTAGCGCGCTCTCCTCGCCGCAGATGTACGCGCCGGCGCCCCTGTGCGTCCAGATATCGACGTCGTAGCTGGAGCCCATCACATTCTTGCCGACATAGCCTGCGGCGCGAGCTTCAGCGAGCGCGGCATCGATGCTGCGCTTTTGCACGGTAAATTCGCCGCGCATGTAGATGTAAGCGGTATGCGATCCGACGGCACGACAGGCTATCAGGATTCCCTCGATAATGCCGTGCGGGTCATTCTCGAACTGGTAGCGATTGGCGAACGTTCCCGGCTCGCTCTCGTCGCCGTTGACGCAAACGTAAACCGGCTTCTTCGAATCCTTGGGAATGAAGCTCCACTTGGTGCCGGTCGGAAACGCCGCGCCGCCGCGCCCGCGCAGATTCGAGTTCTTGACCTCGTTGATGATGTCCTCGGGCTTCATCTCAAAGAACGCCTTGCGAGCGGCTTTGTAGCCGTTGTTCGCAAGATAGACGTCGAGCTTCTTGAGGTCAGGGATATCCAGCCAGCGAGTCAGTATCCGTTCCATCTGCCGAATTCCCGCGCTTCAGGCGGCTTTCGTTTTGGGTGGCAGGCCCAGCAGCTTCTGCTTCTGCCCCTGGATTTTCCGCTGCAACGCCATCAACGCGTCAAGCACTGCCTCAGGGCGCGGCGGACATCCGGGAACGTACACGTCAACCGGTACGATTCGATCGATTCCTGGCAGCGTCGCGTAGTTGTCGTAGAATCCACCGGTCGAGGCGCACGCGCCGAACGCCATCACCCACTTCGGCTCAGCCATCTGATCGTAGACGCGCTTCAGTATCGGACCCTGGCGCACTGTCACCGTTCCGATCACCATCAGCAGGTCAGCCTGACGCGGCGTGAAGCGCGGCAGCAGCGCGCCGAAGCGATCGATGTCGTAGGGCGTCATCGAGAGCGACATGTATTCCATCGCGCAGCAGGCGGTCGCAAACGGATAGGGAAAAATCGAAAACTTGCGCGCCCATCCTATCGCCTTGTCGACGCGCGTCAGCACGGCGGTATCGCCGAGCAGCGCTTCCTCGCCCTTGCTTATTGCGGAATCGTTTTTTGCTTCAGTCATTGATTCCTCAGGCTTCGCCAGTCGCTCTAGCGGCTTCAATCCCAAGCTATCAAGGGCTCTGCAAGTGGGTCAATAAAGCCTAATGAAAGCGCCCCTCTGAATGAAGCAAAACTTGCGCGCACCTTGCAGGCCGATGAATGCGATTCTCGGAAACCCGCTTGCCACCGAGCCTCGCCGGATTCTAATAGGGAATGCGTCTTCGAGAGCATGGAAGGAAAGTCGGGAGGATGATCGCATCGAACCGGGGCCGCAAGCTAATCAGTGTCATCGGGGGTTTGTTGGTTGCGGGAATCGTCGCTTTCGCGATTAGTGCGATGGCGTTGGACTCGCTCTCTCCGCAGCAATCGCCAGCAGTAGTCACCGATCAATCGCGTAACCCGCCTTTCGGCAACGATTTTATTCGGCTCATCTACGTGCCGCACGGCTTGTCCGTCACGACGCTCGGCAAACCGGGCGCGAGCCGAGCATTCTTCGGCAACAGCGGCTTCTATTCGCCGCCTCTCTCAGCCTCGCAAATCGTCGACTTCTTCGGCGGCACGACCAATGCCGCCTCCGACCTCGTCGCGATGCGCTGCGAGCCGAGCCACGCCAATCTCGCCGATCCTGAGCTCGCGACGTGGCCCAACGTCGCAAAGTTCCTCCTGGACGATCTGACGCCCGCGCCGTCATGCCCCGGCTCGTCGACTTCTGACCAGGCGTATTGCCTTGCGAGCAACTTCAACGACACGTCGAATCAGCCGCTGATTCTGAGCCTGTTCAACGCGATCTCGTTCGCAAAGGATCTTTACTCGATCAACAACTTCGACGGCGTCAACCTGCTCAACCTTTTGTATGGAATCGGCAACAGCAACAGCGGCCTCGGCTTCTCGGTCAAAAGCAGCGCCAACCAGAGTTTCACCGCGAAGCAAACGCTGGTGAACTCCGTCGTGCCCGAGTATCTGCTGAAGAACGTGACACTCGCGCAGGCCAATTGCCGATGCGTGCAAGTGCCGGCATACAACGGCCGCGACAATCAATCGCTCTCGATGACGTTCGTCTGGAACCGCGGCAGGCTCACCGCCGGCGCGTGCCGCAGCGTGAAACGAATCCTGCCGTTCTGATTCAGGAAACACGGAGCACGCCGGCACCTTTGATCTCGTCGTGCTTGAGCATCGCGAGTGCGGCATTCGCCTCCGTGAGCCCGAACGCGATGGTATGTGTCCGCACTGGAATCTCGCCAGCGATTTTCAGGAATTCCTCCGCGTCGGCGCGCGTGTTGGCGGTGACGCTCCGCAATTCCTTCTCATAGAAGAGATGCTTCTCGTAGTTGAGCTCGGGAATCGGGCTCAGGTAGATACCCGCGACTGCGAGTACACCTCCGCGATCGAGCGCTTCCATCGCGGGCAGCACGAGATTCCCGGCCGGCGCGAACAGGATCGCCGCATCGAGGGGCGCCGGCGGTGTCTCGTCCGCTCCGCCGATCCATTCCGCGCCGAGGTCGGCGGCGAGATCGCGATGCGCTCCGCCGCGGCTCATCACGAACACCCGGCATCCCCAATACTTCAGCACCTGCAGTGCGATGTGCGCCGATCCGCCGAAGCCGTAGAGACCGACCGTAGCCCCGCGTGCTATCGCGGCACGCTTGATCGCGCGGTAACCGATTATTCCGGCGCAAAGCAGCGGCGCGGCTTCCTCGTCGCCAAGCGAATCGGGTAGCTGATAGGCAAAGTTCTCATCGACGACCGCGTATTCCGCGTAGCCGCCGTTGTGATCGTAACCCGTGAAGCGAGCGTTGGGGCAAAGATTCTCGCGTCCGCGCTGACAATAGATGCATCGGCCGCAAGTCTCGCGGAGCCATGCGATTCCGACCCGCGCGCCGAGTGGATGCCGCGAGCAGTGGGCGCCCCGCTTCTCCACTACGCCAATTACTTCGTGACCCGGCACGATACGAGCCTGATGCGGCGGCAGGTCACCCTCGCAAACGTGAAGATCGGTACGGCAGACGCCGCATGTCTTGATGCGCACGAGCAACTCGTGCGGCCCAGGCTCGGGCATCGGCAAGTCAGAGGCCCTAAGCGGTACGTTTTCAATCGGCGCCGGTCGTTCAATCACCATCGCCTTCATGCTACTTGGTTAGCGCGATCGGTCCGCGATGGCGACAGAGTAGTTTGTGTGCTTCTCGGCCACGAATAGCGTAATATCGCGCGCGCGCTGCGTCCCCGTCTCAGGCTGACAGCCCTGCTCCTTAGTCAACGATCTGCCGCAGTTGCGATTCTGCTCTGCACTGCAAGTGGCACGGCCCTTACCGCGTGCAAGAGATCCGCGCCCTCGCCCGCACCCCCACTGCCTGTCACGATAAGTACCGCCAAGGCCGCCACTCAATCGAAGGCCGGAGCCTACTCGGCGAATATTACTGCTGAGACGCAGGTCGACGTCGCCTTCAAGGTGAGCGGCTACGTCAAGTCGATTTTGCAAGTGAAAGACGCCGCCGGCCGCCTCCACCGGATTCAGAGCGGCGATCCGGTCAAGTCCGGCGAGATCCTGGCGACGATTCGCGACAACACTTATCGCCAGCAGACCATGCGCGCCGCTTCTTCGCTCGCGAGCGCGCGCGCCTCGCTAGCAAAAACTAAAGCGGACTATGAACGCTACTCCGCACTACTGAAGCAGCACGTATCGTCTGTTGCCGATTACGACGCCGCCAAGCAGGCCTACGAGTCGAGTCAGGCGGAGGCTGCCTCCGCGCAGGCCGCGCTCAAGCAGGCGCAGGTCGATCTAGATGATTGTCAGCTCAAGGCGCCGATCACTGGCCTGATGCTCGCGCGCTCGATCGAGGTGGGGACTCTGGTTTCTCCTGGCACCGTCGCCTTTCAGGTCGGCGACACGAACAAGGTCAAAGTTGTATTCGGCGTCGCGCCCGCGATTGTTCATCAGATCAAGGTCGGCAATCCGATTTTCGATCACAACCGACGCTTTCCCCGGCGAGAAGTTCGACGGCTCGATCACAAAGATAGCAGCGGCTGCCGATCCGACCAGTCGCATCTTCGACGTGGAGGCGACCATCCCGAATCCACACCAGCAGCTC
Organism: Candidatus Binataceae bacterium; assembly: GCA_030037595.1. Taxonomy (GTDB): domain Bacteria; phylum Desulfobacterota; class Binatia; order Binatales; family Binataceae; genus JASHPB01. The sequence goes on along the minus strand of JASHQJ010000164.1, from coordinate 804 downwards.
AAGGTAGGCATGATCGCGGGCCTCCACTTGAAGAGCGGCATCGCCGCGCCATTGGCGGAACTGGTCGTACCGATGCGCGCGTTGGTGCGGCCGCCGAATAATCCTACCGGCTATGCCGTTTACGTCACCGACTCCAACGACGGCAAGACATATGCGCGGCTCACTCCGGTTGAGATCGGCGAAGTCACAGGCGACCAGGTGGAAATCGAGTCTCGGCTCGCTCCTGGAGCCAGCGTGATCGTCAAGGGCTCGGATATTGTTTACGACGGCCAGCTGGTCAGCGTTGTCCCTGATAACGCTCGACCATGGCGCGGGCGCATCTAGATGGCGCATCGACCTGACAACGAGATAATCGCGACCACGCACAACACGGCGCGGTACTTCACCGAGCATCGCCAGATCTCGTGGGTCGCACTGCTACTGGTCGTCGCCTGGGGCATCTACGGCTACGACAAGATGCCGAAGCGCAAAGATCCCGATATCCCCGTCAAGGAAGCGCAGGTCGTGTGTCCATGGCCGGGGGTCAGCGCCGAGCGAATCGAGCAGCTGGTCACGCGCAAGATCGAAGACAAGCTGACCGAGATTCCCGAAGTCCGCGCGCCCAGTGCCGAAGACTATTCGATCAAGTCGATCTCGCTCGAAGGGGTGTCGATCGTCAACGTTCAGGTTGACGATCGTTACGCCGAGACCAAGCCGATCTTCAACGAGATGGACCTTAAGCTGAAGCAGATCAACAACTTGCCGCGCGGCGCAGGTCCGATCCAGTTTTTCAGCGGCTTCGGTGACACCGCGGCGCTGATGGTC
>JASHQJ010000163.1 GCA_030037595.1 Candidatus Binataceae bacterium | reverse complement strand
GTGCTGCCCGCGATCACGCTCGGCACCGCGCTCGCGGCGATCCTGGCGCGGATGCTCCGCCAGAGTCTCGTTGCGGTGCGCGAGAGCGATTATATCCGCACGGCGGTAAGCAAAGGTCTCACGCCGCGCGCGGCGCTCATTCGCCATGGCCTTCGCAACTCTCTCACTTCGGTGGTGACGCTGGTTGGACTCCAAGTCGGCGGCTTGCTGAGCGGCGCGCTGATCACCGAAGTGATTTTTTCGTGGCCTGGAATCGGTCGCCTGCTGATCAGCGCGATTGGCCTCCGCGACTATCCTCTCGTCGAGGGATGCGTGCTCGCGTTCGCGATGACGTACGTGGTGGTGAATCTCCTCACCGATGTCGTTTACGCGTTGATCGATCCGCGCGTGAGATACGCATGAGCGCTGCAACGCGCAGCATGTCGCTTTCGCTCGGCGCCGCGCTGGTCGCGATTCTTGTGCTCGCCGCCCTCGCCGGCCCGTTAATCGTCCGCATCGATCCGAACGCGATCGACCTCACACAATCGCTCGCGGCGCCAAGCGCGGCGCATCCGTTCGGATGCGATCAGCTCGGGCGTGACGTACTCGCGCGTGTGCTGTGGGGCGCGCGGCTCTCGTTGTCTCTGTCGATCGCGGTGGTCGTCGCGTCGGCCGCGGTCGGCACTTTGATTGGCGTGACGGCGGGACTCGCCAGTGAGCGCGTCGACAACCTGATCATGCGCGGCGTGGATATCGTGCTCGCGTTCCCGGGAATCCTGCTCGCAATCGCGCTGGCCGCAATCCTTGGACCCGGCATCCGCGACCTCATGATCGCGCTGGTCGCGATGGGCTGGACCAGCTATGCGCGAATCGTTCGCGGCGCAGTGTTGACGCTTCGCGAGCGCGAGTACGTGATCGCCGCGCGCACGCTCGGCGCGCGTTCGCCTCGTCTCGTCTTGCGTCACCTGCTGCCGGGCGTGGCGGGCCCGCTCGCGGTGCAGGCCACGTTCGGAATCGGCGGAATCATCGGCGCCGAAACTGCCCTCTCCTTTCTCGGGCTCGGCGTGATGCCACCGACCCCCAGTTGGGGCAACATGCTCGACGCGGGCCGCGCGTTCTTGCTCGTCGCGCCGCATCTGACAACCGCCCCCGGACTCGCGATCGGGCTTTCGATTCTCGGCTTCAACCTGATGGGCGACGGAATCGCGCAGCTCATCGGAATCCGAAACTGACGCTCTTCAACTGAGTATTTTCACGCGATGCGCCTTTGAGCGTTTCGTGCTATTCGTCGGGCTTCGGCCAGGTCCGAAGGGAAAGCATGGAAGCAACTGAAATAGCGCGGCGGCTCGAGGACTTCATTCGCGCCGACGGCGGCTACGATCGCGTCGCGATCGAAAACTTCCGCCGCATGGCGGGCGGAGCGTCGCGCGAGATTTGGTCGTTCGACGCCGAACTGACTCGCCGCGGCAAGGCCGAGCGGCGTGGCCTCGTGCTCAGGCGCGATCCTGGCGCGCACAAGATCGATACTTCGCGAAGCGCCGAGTTTCGCGTCCTCAGCGCCGCGCATAATGAAGGCGTGCCGGTGCCCGAAGTTCTGTGGCTCGGAGAGGACGCGTCCGCGCTTGGCGCGCCGTTTTTCGTCATGGAGCGCGTCGAGGGCGAGACGATCGCGCGGCGCCTGCTGCGCGACGACGAATATGCGCGCGCCCGCAAGGCGATGCCGGCGCAGCTCGCAGAGATTCTCGCGCGCATCCATCGGATCGATCCCAAAAAGCACCGGCTCGACTTCCTCGCGGCGCCCGGCGACAACGCCGCGCTAACCGAGGTGCGCCGCTACGAGGACAATCTCCGGAAACTCGCCCTCGAGCCGCACCCCGCGTTCGAGCTTGGGTTTCGATGGCTGCTCGGCCGCATACCGAAGACGCCGCGCACCACGCTCGTGCACGGCGACTATCGAATCGGCAACGTGATCTTCGGTCCCGAGGGCGTGCGCTCGATTCTCGACTGGGAGCTCGCGCATCTCGGCGATCCGATGGAAGATGTCGGATGGATGTGCGTGCGGGCGTGGCGCTTCGGCAATGATCAAAAGCCGGTTGGCGGGCTCGGTACGCGGGCAGAATTCTTCGCCGCGTATGAAAAGGCGAGCGGCGTCGCGGTCGATCCCGAGGCGGCGCGATTCTGGGAAGTGTTCGGAAACCTTAGATGGGGCATAATCACCATCAGCCAGGCGCGCACGCATATCGACGGCTTTGTTAAGAGTGTCGAGCTCGCGAGTATCGGCCGCCGAACCGCGGAAACCGAGCTCGAGTTGCTGAACCTAATCGAAGGCGCCTGACGCGCGCGGGGACAGTCGGAACGATGCAGGACAGACCAACCGCGGTTGAATTGCTCGAGGCAGCGGCCGAATTCGTCGATCGCGAAATCGTGCCGGCGATCCAGGGCGCGCGCCAGTTCCAGGTGCGGGTCGTGGCGAACGTGATGCGGATCGCGGCGCGCGAAATGCAGCTCGAGGATCCTGCTGTCCGGGCCGAGGTGAAAGCACTCGCGGAGCTGCTCGGCCATGAGAAGCCGCATCTTCATAGCCTTGACGATCTGCACGCGGCCGCGATGAAGCTCAACGGGGAGCTCAGCGAACGAATTCGCGCAGGTGAGGCGGACGCGGGCGATTTTCGCGGGCGCACGCTCCGCGTCGTGCGGCAGGCGGTCGAGGACAAGCTTCGCATCGCAAATCCGCGCTACCTGGAAGCCGATCTTGCGGCGCGCGGAAAGAGCCACCACTGAGTATTCGCATTAGCCAGTACGCACGCTATTCAGGCAGGACCTGAACAAGGAGACCGATAATGAGCGAACGCAAAGTAGTCTTGTTGGAACAGGACGACTTGATGCATCAGAACACCGGCGAATCGAACTTCAACGAAAGTGCCTATTACAACTTTTACGATCGGCGCGAACGCGTCGGCGGCTTCATCCGCCTCGGCAACCGTCCGAACGAGGGCTACGCTGAGATGACGGTGTGCATCTACTTGCCGGATCGCACAGTAGGCTTCATGTTCCAGCGCCCGGAGATCAAGAATAACGATTCGCACAATGCGGGTGGCGCGCGCTTTGAAGTTGTCAAACCGTTCGAGCATCATCGCGTTACCTACTTGGGCAAAGTTTGCATCCTAAAAAATCCGCTCGAGATGGCCGAACCTGCGATCGCTTTCAAGAGCAATCCGTATTCGTCGGCGCGCCTCGAACTCGACTATCGCGCGACCGCTCCGGGATGGGGTGGCGAGCTGCGCGAGAAAACCGCCTCAGGGTGGGTTTCGCCGCAGCCGACAGGCGACCCGGAGCAGCAGTTTGCCAAAGGCCACCTCGAACAGTTAGGTCACGCGACCGGCACCCTCACGCTGAGTTCGAAAGACTCGGAGCGCAAATTCACGATCGAGGGGCTTGGGCTTCGCGATCATAGTTGGGGACCGCGATACTGGCAGGCGCCGAAATACTATCGATGGCTCACGATGAACTTCGACGAGGGTCTTGGCGGAATGGCTACTGTCACGGTGAATCGCGATGACAGCGTTCGGCCCGGAGGCTTTATCGCGCGCAAGGGTCAGCCAATAGTCAATATCGTAAAAGTAGATATCGAAACCGAATTCACCGGCGAGCAGCAATTACACGATCGGATCAAAGTCGTTTGTCAGACCCAGGAAAGCGACCAGCCGATTACGATCACGGGAAAAGTCATCGGCATGATACCGCTCCGCAACCGGCGCGCCGGGATGGTCACGCGCATCGCCGAAGGCATGACAGAGTGGAACTGGGATGGGAAAATCGGCTACGGACTAGCTGAGTACCTCGACCATCTGAGCGAATAGCTAATCGACTGACTATTCGCTTTTTCGCTTGAGCGCGGCGAGACTATCTGTGTATGGCGGATAGGCAATTCCGCGCTCGGTGATTATTGCCGTCACGAGCGAAGCGGGGGTCACGTCGAACGCAGGATTGAAGGCCTCCACGCCCTTCGGCGCAATTCGCTTGCCCGCGAATTTCGTCAGCT
>JASHQJ010000162.1 GCA_030037595.1 Candidatus Binataceae bacterium | reverse complement strand
GCCGCAAACGCTGGGTCGTCTTAAAGTGGCTCGCGGCCAAATTCGAGCCGGGCGTCGAATACAACGAGGCGCAGGTCAACCAGATCATCAAGCGTCATCACGAGGATTGCGCTTTCCTCAGACGCGAGATGATCGGCGATCGCATGCTCGCACGCGCGGGCGGTATCTACAAGCTACTACCCAAATCGGAGTGGGCGCCTGAGCCTCGATAGCCAATCGACTACCCAGTGAGTTTCCGCGCGCCCACCGATGACTCTGGAGAACCGTGATGCCGCGCCTCGATGATCGCCAAATCGCAACCTACACTGCTTTTGCCTGCTGCCTCGTCGAGTCAGCAGGACGCGTAATTCTGCCGCACTTCCGCGCAATCTTGACGGTCGAAAACAAAACATCTGGTGGCGGCTACGATCCTGTAACGGTCGCGGACCGGGCCGCCGAGCAGGCGATCCGCGACGAGATCGCGCGCGTCTATCCGGGCCATGGAATCCGCGGCGAAGAGTTTGGCTTTGACGCTGGCCGCGACGGGCTCACCTGGGTGATCGATCCGATCGACGGCACGCGCGCGTTCGTGATCGGGCTGCTGCATTGGGGCGTGCTGATCGCACTCAACGACGGTGAGCGGCCGGTGGTCGGCGTGATGCACCAGCCATATGTGGGCGAAACGTTCGTCGGCTCGCGGCTTGGCGCCGAACTCCGGCGCGGCGCGGCGACGCGCACACTTAAGACTCGCCGATGCGCCGACATCAGGGATGCGATCGTGTGTGCCACCGATCCCGCGATGTTCAAAGAGCCCGGCGAGCGTGATGCCTTTCGCGCGATCACCAGCAAGGCGCGCGCGCGCCGCTACGGCACCGATTGCTATGCCTACAGCCTGCTGGCCGCCGGGTTTGCGGACCTGGTGATCGAATCGCGCCTCAAGGCCTACGACATCCAGCCGTTGATCCCGATCATCGAAGGCGCCGGAGGCCTAGTGACTGACTGGTCGGGCGGAACGCCTTATGAAGGCGGGCAGGTGATCGCGGCCGGCGATCGCGAGCTGCACGCGGCTGCACTAGAGGTCATGAAGCCGGCGTCAAGATAGAAGAATCGTTGAGAACCTACAAAGGTGAAAAGCCCCGGAGCGGCGAGCCGTCCCGGGGCTTTGTTTGCGATTCACGCGGAGAAGCGGGTTTGAATCCGCCTCACCTTATTATGAGTTGCCCGATTATGAGTTGCTGGTTCCCGAGATCTTGGGCTTCATCGATTTGTCGAAGTGTAGCGCAAGAGCCGCGACGCCGGCCGCGACATTCAGACCGTTCTGTCCTTCGACACTGACCGGCTGCAAGGCGATTGAATTCTTGAATCCGCCAATGAGCACGTTGGCTCCCGCGCCGACTCCCGCTGCGACGCTGGCAGTCGCGCCGGCATAATGTCCGGCCAGAGCTCCCTGGCCCAGGTTGTTGGTCGGAGCGAGCACTGCCCAAACCATTACGGCCGACGACAAATAGCCGATGTCCGCGCCAAACTTGGTGATGCTGCCCGTATAATATTCAGTGTATCCGGGTTGCAGTGCGTAGGCGCACTTGACGTCGCGCGAGGACCCGAAAATGAAGCCCCATCCCGACGCTACGTGACAGGTCAAGTATCCGGCGCGGACGGTCATGGAACTTCCGCCTGAAGGCGAAGCACCACCCGCCGGCGATTGAGCCATCACGGCTGGTGAAAAAGCCATCGTAATGCCGATCACGGCACCGAAAATTGCCAATTTCACGCGTCTCAGATTCATTCGAAATCCTCCTGCCCTCGCCGAATTTGACGCTGTTAGCTATCACATGCGCAAGGCGCGGGGCAATCGGTGCACCACGCAGATGCGGGCGGGTCGATCGCCCAACACGCGCCGTGCGAGCGCAGTGCTTGCCTGTCAAGTTTCAATATGCAACTAAGCTAGCGGAGCGGAACACCACACCGCACATGAAGCAGGAGACCTGACGATGGAGCAAATCAAGTTCAACGATATCGAGCGCTTGAAATCGAAAATCTCGGACGAGTTCGGACCCTGGAGCGAACAGGTCGAAATCACCCAGGACATGATCAACCGCTTCGCCGACGTCACCGGCGATCATCAGTGGATACACATCGACGTCGAGCGCGCGAAACGCGAGAGCCCGTTCGGCGGACCGGTAGCGCACGGTTTCCTCACTCTCTCGTTGCTGCCGCGGCTCGCGACCAGTCCCGGCTACCAGGTCGTGGGCGCCAAGGCATTCATCAACTACGGCGCCAACAAATTGCGCTTCGTGGCGCCCGTGTTGGCCGGCTCGAAGGTGCACGCGCATTCCCGTCTGCGAGCGGTCGAGGCCAAGGGGCCGGGCGTTCAGGTCACCAGCGAGACGACGGTTCACGTGGTGGGCAGCGACAGGCCGGCGCTCATCTACGAAGGACTGATTCTATACGTTGGCTGATTCCCGAGTAGTAATTCGGCAATCGACAACTAAAGTCGCGGACGGTGGATGAATCGGCGACTTTCGCCCGATTCACATCTTGTCTGGCGCCTGCCGATTGTAGATCGTGGCAGGGAACTATCTGTTCGAGGAGGTGCCGATGAAAACCGTCCTGCTGATCCTGCGGCTGCTGCTCGGCTTGGTTTTCCTGGTCTTCGGCCTGAATGGATTTTTGCACTTCATTCCAAACCTGCCGATGCCATCCCCTGCCATGTCATTCTTCGGCGCGTTGGCCGCGACGGGTTACATGCTCAAGTTGGTATTCGCGACGCAGGTAGTGGGCGGCGTGCTCTTGCTGATCGGCGTCGCGGTGCCGTTTGCGCTGACGATCCTGGCGCCGGTCATCGTCAACATCTTCTTCTTTCATCTGTATCTCGCGCCGGGCGGTCTCCCGATCGCGATCGTCGTCTGCCTGATCGAGATCATCGTTGCGTGGAGCCGGCGCGCATCGTTCGCTCCTTTGTTCGCCTGAGCGCTCACTGAGCGCCGAGCACGGGCTGATGCCGCATCGGTGTCTCGTGCGCACCTTCTGATGGCAGCAGACTGTAGCGCGATACGAGGTTGAACCACTCGAGTCCTGGGAGCCGCGCTATCGTTGCGTCAACCTGTGCGAGCCGCTCGGCGCCCGCGCGATCGCCGAAGAGATACGCGCAGACTCTTAGCGCATCGGGGCCGCCGCGCACCGGACTCCCGACCGGCCGCCAGAATCGGCGCACCGCGAACGAGGTCAGAATCTGCGCGGCGCCAGGCTGAAGCCGTGCCCGCGCCTGGTTGAAATAGAAGGAAAAATGCCGGCGCTCATCCTTGATGATCCGTGACAGCACCGTAGTCACCATCGGATGGTTCGCGCGCGCGATGAGCGCCTGGTAGCCGGTCAGCGTGGACAATTCATTGATTGCTCCCCACGTCATATGAATCGCGGGAAAGTGCCGCGTCATCCGCGACGCGATCGCGCCGAGCCGCTGCTGCAGCACGTCGGAGGGCTTGCGGCGCCGAAGCTCCGCAAAGCGCTGGTCGTCGATCGTCACGCCTTGGCTTTCAAGTAGCCGCTTGAGCGTCATCGAATGAAAGAACTCCTCGTACGCCCAGCACGCGAGGAACGCCGTGATCGACGCATCTTCTGCGACCGACGTTGACAGCAGTTCGCGCAGATAGATGATCGTGTGCGACTCGATATCCATCATGTAGCAGAGGCAGAAGATCGCGTCGTCGTCGAGGTGCGGCCCCGGATCGGACCAGTCAAATGCTTCGGGCCGCGTGCCACCCGCGGCGCGCAAATACTTGTCGAGGTTGAAGGCGTCGAGAGGATTCAGAGTGTTCACGCCCGAATATACGGGCGCAGCGCGAAACCGGATTTCGCGCGGGCAGGCGCTAGCTGGGGTTTCCTTTGAGGTACATCTGGCCCGTCGGCTTGCTCACGCCGCCGGCAGGTTCAAGCGTGACCGCGCTCGCGAGCAGATGCTGCCCGGCGGGTGGCAACAACGCGGGCGCCGCGATCGATCCGCTCGCGCCGACCTGGAACAGGCCGGCAGCGACCGCTCCGCTCTCTTTTGTGATCCACCAGAGTTCGTAGGTTTTGCCCTCGGGCGTCGGCGGCAATCCGTTCACCTGGATCATCGCTGCATGATTCGCCGCGCTCACCGCAACGATTGCACCCGCGCCCTTCGGTGACGCAGGAAGCGGCTCGAGCCGCGTCAGATGCAGATCCGGTTGCATCAGGATCCTCTCGAGCTTCGAGCGATCATCCAGAACGCGATCAAAAGCCGCGACTTCGCTTTCCGCAGACGCCAACTCATCCTGCAGCTGCGTGATCTGCCGGCTCATCGCGGCGAGGAGCCTCGCGTCCTGGCGATCGAGCACGCCGAAGCGCACCGTGAGCACCGCGGCGTAGATCGCCGCAGCCGCCGCCGCTGCGCCCATCAGAATCGCGGCAGGCCGCCACAAGCTCGCAGGACGCGATGCGCGTTTCGCCTCGCGATCGCCAGCGGCCGCGCGAGTCGATGAAGCCGCGGGATGCATCCTCGCCTCGAGGCGGTTCCAGATTCGCTCCTCTGCGCCCGCCGGATCGAGAATCGTCGCGAGCGACGCCGCGGCCTCACGGTACTCACGAAGCTCGAGCGCGCATTCCTCGCATCCGCGGATATGCTCCTCTAGAGCCCGCGCTTCGTCGGCGTCGAGCCGATCGACCGCCGCCAGTGGCAGCAGAGCCTTGATTTCTTCGTGCTCCATCGTCAATTGCCGCCCATCGCTTCGCCCGCGAGCGCCTTGCGCAGCTTGATCATCGCGCTTCGAATTCGAGTTTTCACAGTGCCGAGCGGAATACCGAGCTTGTCCGCGATTTCCGACTGCGAGAGATCCGAATAGTACGCCATCTCGAGCGCGGTCTTCTCGTTGGCTTCCAGAGCGCTCATAGCGGCGCGCACTCGCGCTGCCCGCTTGGCGACATCGATTTCGCGGCCGGGATCCTCGGCTGTCGAAGGCGGATCGTTCATCTCGGGCCGCGCTTCGCGCGCTTTCAGCGAGCGCAGCCGATCGATCGCCCTGCTCCGCCCGAGCGTGACGAGCCATACCGAGACCGAACCGCGCGAGGGATCGAATGCGCCCGCGCTATGCCACGCCTGCCAGAGCACATCTGCCGCGACTTCCTCGGCATCGCTGTCGCTGCCCACGATTCGCCGCGCGAGCGCGGCGAGCATTCTTCCGTAGCGCGCGTTGAGCGTCCTCAGAGCGTCGCCGTCGCCGCGAGCCATCGCGGCTACCAGCTCGCGGTCGGTCGGCTGTTGTGCTCGATCCACTTCACCAAATCCAGATACGCGCGCTAGAGCTTGCCAGATTGGATTCGACGATCAAGCCGGTTTATTTCGAGTTCCAGCTCCGCTCGCGCCTATCTGCTCTTGCTCCCGACATCGAGACAGGGCTATGCCCTCAGTATCGGGGGCGCCGCACGCAAATTGCTGAAGGAGTCTCGCATGAACCAGTGGAAAATCGGTGATGTGAAAATCAGCCGGCTCGTCGAATCGGAAGCGGTATGGGACGGCACGATGCTGCTGCCCAACGCCACGGCCGACGCGGTCAAGAAAGAGCGCGACTGGCTCTATCCGGCATTCTCCAACGAACAGGGCAAGGTGCATCTGCGAATCCAGGCTCTCGTCCTCGAGTCGCAGGGCAAGCGCATCATCATCGATACCTGCATCGGCAACGACAAGGCGCGCGACAATCCCGAGTGGAACAAGCTGCAGCTTCCGTTTCTCAAGGACCTCGAGAAGATCGGGTGCCCGCGCGAGTCGATCGACCGCGTCATCTGCACGCATCTGCACGTCGATCATGTCGGATGGAACACGATGCTGGAGAACGGCCGATGGGTGCCGACCTTTCCCAACGCGCGCTATCTGCTGAGCCGGCGTGAGTGGGACCATTGGTCGCAAATCACCGAGGGCGAAACGCATCAGATCATGGAGGACTCTGTGCGCCCGGTGATTGACGCGGGACTGGTGGACTGGGTTGAGGGCGGCCATCAGGTGACCAAGGAGGTCTCCACCTTGTCCACCCCCGGCCACAGTCCGGGCCACATGTCGGTGCGCATCACGTCGCGCGGGCAGGTGGGAGTCGTGACGGGAGACCTGATCCATCATCCGATTCAGTGCGGACACCCCGAATGGAAAACCAATTTCGACATCGACCTTGACCTGGCATGCGCCACTCGGCGCGGCTTTCTGCAGCAATGCGCGGACGAGCGCATGACCTTTTTCGGCACTCATTTCGCCTCGCCAACGGCGGGCCGTATCGTCAAACGCGG
>JASHQJ010000161.1 GCA_030037595.1 Candidatus Binataceae bacterium | reverse complement strand
AGGCGCGGCGGCATCTGCATGTCATGGTTTACGGCGAATACGTGATCGAAGCGCAGGCGCGTCTCGCCTCACGCCTTGCGGAATTGCTGCCGCGGCCGTTCTCGCGAGTCTATTTCACGAACAGCGGCGCCGAGGCGATCGAGGGCGCGCTCAAAGCCGCGCGCAAGTTCACGCGTCGCGAGGGTTTCGTTGCCTTCGAAGGCGCGTATCACGGCGACACAATGGGTGCGATGGCGCTGGCAGGAAATCCAGCCTTCCGCGAACCATTCGGCGCGCTGCCTGGCCCGGTGACGCATCTTCCCTTGGGTGAGGTCGAAGCACTCGCCGCGATCGATGATAAAATCGCCGCAGTCGTGATCGAGCCGGTGCAGGCCGAGGGTGGCGTACGTGTTCCATCGATCGATTTCATGCGCGGGATCCGCGAGCGATGCGATCGCGCGGGCGCACTCCTCGTTTTCGACGAAGTGCTGACCGGTTTCGGTCGGACGGGCAGGCTCTTCGCGCTGGAGCATTTCGGCGTCGTGCCGGATGTAATCGTTCTGGCGAAGGCTCTCGGTGGAGGATTACCGCTCGGTGCGTTTGTCGCGCGTGACGCGGTTATGAGCGTGCTGGCGCACGATCCTCCGCTCGGGCATATCACGACCTTTGGCGGGCATCCGCTTTCGTGCGCGGCTGGTCTCGCGAGCCTCAACGTTATCGTCACTGAGCGGCTCTGCGGGAGGGCGAATGTGATCGGCGATCGGATTCGCGCGGAGCTGCTCGCATTTGGTGACGATAACATCGTTGCCGTGCGCGGCCTTGGGCTACTTATTGGCATCGAGTTCGGCAGCGCGGAGCTAACCAGACGTTTCGTCGCCGAATCGATTGCGAGCGGAGTGATCGTCAATTGGACGCTCAACGCGGATAGCGTCGTGCGGCTTGCCCCGCCGCTCACGATTTCCGACGCTGAGGTGGATTTCGCACTAGCCACGATGCGTTCTGCGCTTGCGCGCGCGGGCATCTCAAGCCAAGGTAAGAACTGATTTGGGAACGCATGGCCGTATCTACGCGGCCGCTTGGCGCGGGGAAACAGATGCGATGAAGCCAGCCTCGCACAGCGTCTTGGGGGGGCGCACACTGGGCGGATCATCACACGCAACAAGATTCCCCAGCCGGCTCGACGACGATCAGGAATCGCTCGGTGTGCTCAGGCTGGGCTGCGGCTTCGCACTCGGCTTCGTGGTGATCTACCTGGTCTGGCTGATCGCGTCGCGGGGTTTCTACACGGCGGGAATCGGATACGTTTGGCTCGCGCTCGGGGAGCTGACGGTCTTTCTGGCGTGCATGTGGTGGGGTCCGATTCTGCGCATCTGGCGAATCTGGACGCTCTGCTTCGGAGTCCTCCTCGTTGTCACCTTCTCGCTCTTTGGCGCAGCAGAGAACGACTCTGCGTTGCCGTTCGTCAGTTCACTATTGTGCTCGCTCGCGACAGCGGCCTACGTGGCGTGGGGATGGCGCTGGCAGCTGGCGATGAACGCGGCGAGTCTCACTTCATTCGTGGCGGTGCCGTGGCTTACCGACAATGTCTCGCATAATCGGGCCTCGCAATTTCTCGGCCTACTGATCGCGCTCGCGTTCGCCCAGTCGGGTGCTTACTTCCTCGATCGCTATCGTCAACGGATCCGCCGCCAGCTGGTTGCGCTCGAGGAGGCGGCGCGCTTTCGTGAAGCGCAGATGGCCACGATGGTCCACGACGTGCGGAGCCCGCTGGCCGCGCTGCACGGCTACGGCAGCCTCCTCGAATCCGATGACATGCCGCTCGGCGAGAGGAGCGAAGTACTCGCCCGCCTCTCCTCGACACTCTGGAGTATCGACCTGGTGATTTCGAATCTGCTCGACCTTTACCAGGCCCAGGTCCACAACCTGCTGGCGTCGCCGACCGAACTCGATCCCAACCCGCTCATGGCCAACGTGGTCGAGAACTGCGCGAAGCAAGCCGAGCGCCGTTCGATTGCACTCAAGTGCGAACTCGCGAAACTGCCGCGATGCCGCCAGGACCCGCGCCATCTCGAGCGCATCGTGCGCAACCTGCTCGGCTTCTCGATGGGCCGAGTCGACTCGGGCACGGTGCAGATCAAATGCGGCGAGAATTACGGCCGGATCGCGATCGAAGTGATTGACGATGGACCGCCGCTTTCCGAGTCGGAGCTAAGTGCGCTGCTCAGCCCGGAGCCCAATGGCGCGACCAGCCGCGCCGTCGGCCTTGGCCTTTATATTGCGCGGGTCATGACTGAATCCGCCGGCGGCTGGCTAGAGGTTCGGCGCGTCGGGCCCGAACGAATCGCGCTGGTGGTGGAATTGCCGACCGAGGCGCCGGCTGCCGCGCCGGAACCCGCGGCGTGAGGCGCTATTGCCCGTCATTTTCGAATCGTTTAGCGTCTAGGCGTGACTGAACCTCCCGCTTGTGCGCGACCGCCGTCCCCCGCGGCGCATCGTCCCTGAGGACGCGCGCCAGAGACGGTTGCGGCGTGTGGCGTCCCGTTCCAAAGACCTACCGGGCGAATTCGAACTGATTG